>NZ_JBKGUA010000036.1:0-73689 GCF_046543485.1 Paraburkholderia sp. EG304
CCATGAAGGTGAAAAGCGTGCTTACCCAGATCAATACCGACCAATGTGACGTTTTGCATGGCAGATCTCCCAAGGAATCCCGGCAGAGTACCCCTGCTGCGGGGAGGGGGTGACCATCCCATTACAGGTTGTGCTATGGGTTAACAGCCCCTACAAAGCCTTTTTGAAACCGTTTCTAAACCGCTATCATCGATGTTCGCCCTAGAGGAGAACGACCGATGAGCCGACCAGATTTCATCAAACACTGGACTGAACTCGAAGAACCGGATGCGCATTCCTATCGCGGCGATACCGAGCCAATGGCGCTAGACGCGCCGCTTTCCGCCGCACTCGGCATTACGCGTATTGGCATTCATCATGTGAGGCTTCTGCCCGGCCGGCGAACGTCATATCCGCACGCCGAAAGTACCGAGCAGGAGTTCGTGTACGTGCTCGAGGGCAAGCCCGACGTCTGGATCGACGGCGTGCTGCATCCCATTGCTGAAGGCGATTCCGTCGCGTTTCCGGCAGGCACCGGAATCTGCCACACCTTCATCAACAATACGAACGACGAAGTCAGGCTGATGGTGATCGGCGAACGTCCGCGCGACGACAACCGTATTCGTTACCCGCTCAACGAAGCGTACGAACTTACCCGCGAGGACCGCTGGGTGGACTGGCCCGCTAGACCACTCGGCGACCATAACGGGATGCCGGACTGAGGCTTACGCGGATGACCGCAATGGCGATTAAGCATGATTCGTCCACGCGAATTGAATGGCCGCTTGCTGGTTGGATCCGACATCTGACCGTCCGCGCAATGGTGCGGACGAATGACGCTTCTTGGCCGACGCCGGCAGTTTGCTAACAGCCCGCATGGTTCAACATGACCTCTGGGCGAACTACCGCAGTCGACCCTGAACCGCCGCTTGAGCAACCACAGCTTCGGCGGCAGCTATCGAAGTGATCCGGTCATCCGCGCCGGCGCCTCATGGGTAGCGCACGGTCTATTGCAGAAACCCTGCGTTACGCAGCGCTTCCTCAGCGGCCTGATGATCTTGAACGGATGCGCCGCCAGAAATGCCGATGCCCCCAACCAGATGCCCTTCGTGGAAGATCGGTACGCCACCGCCGACCGGCGTCAGCCGCGGATGGTGTGCCAGCGGGGCAACGGCGGGCTCGGCCATGTACTGATTCCATTGGTGCGTGGCCATGCCGAACGATGCGGCGGTCCATGCCTTGTCAATGGCGACGCCAACGGTGAGGAACGGGGCGGTATCCGCGCGCTCGAAAGCGCGCAGGTGACCTCCCGCGTCCGTAATGGCGATTGTCGCGGCGAATCCGCGCGCGGCGCAGGCGCGGCGCGCCTCGGCCAGCAGTGCTTGCGCGGCTTCCAGGCTGATCGTTGTCGTGCTGATGATTTGCGATGTCATGTTGATGCTCGTTCTCAGAAGGGTTCAGTGGTTGGCGACGACGACCTTGCCGATCATGTTGCCCGCCTCGACCAGCGCATGCGCTTCGATCAGACCTGCGGCGTTGATGCCGTCAATGCGGCGGGTCAGCGTGTGCTTGAGGCGGCCCAGATCGACCAGCTGCGCCGCGCGGCGCAGCAACGCTTGTTGCCGCGCGAGGGTGTCGGTGGTGAACATCGCGCGGGTGAACATCAGCTCCCAGTGAATCGAGATGGATTTTCCCTTGAACGGGCCGATGTCCAGACCCACCGGGTCGTCGATGAGGGCGAACTGGCCTTCCGGGCGCAGCACGGCGGCGATCTGAGGCACGTAGGCGGCGCTGTTGTTCAACCCCGCAACATGGGTGACGTGCTCGATACCGAGCGCGGCCAGTTGAGCTGCCCAGGGCTGATGGTGATCGAGGACGTAATGTGCGCCATGGGCCAGCACCCACTCGCGGGTTTCCGGCCGCGAGGCCGTGCCGATGACGGTCATACCAGTCAGCTCACGTGCCAGTTGGGTCAGAATCGAGCCGACGCCGCCCGCCGCTCCGATGACGAGCAGCACGTTGTTGTCGGTCGGATCCGCTGCCTGAACACGCAGACGGTCGAACAGCAGTTCCCACGCGGTGATCGCGGTCAGCGGCAACGAAGCGGCTTCTGCGAAATCCAGTGAGGTCGGCATGGGTCCGACGATGCGTTCGTCCACGGCGTGCAGTTCGCTGTTGCAGCCGGGCCGCTTGATGTCCCCCGCGTACCAGACACGGTCGCCTGGCTTGAAGCGGGTGGCCAGCGGACCGGTCGCGCGGACGATTCCCGCCGCGTCCCAGCCGGCGATGCGCGCACCGCCTTCCGGAACATCTCCACCGCGCCGGATCTTGGTATCGACCGGGTTGACCGATAGCGCTTTCACCTCCACCAGCAGATCGTGGTCGCGCAGTTCCGGTGTCGGCAGCTCGATATCCTGCAGCGCCTGCGGGTGGCTGATGGGATGGTTCTGATAGAAGCCGATGGCTTTCATACACGTGGTCTCCAAGGGGCAATGAGACCATGTTATCTTTCGTCGATATACGGATAAATACGCGCCAAGCTCAAACAGTTTCGGCATTTCAATGAAAATGATTCGACTCGATGACGTCCAGATCTTCGTGCACACGGTGGACTACGGCAGCTTCTCGGAGGCGGCGCGCCAGTTGAATATCGCGCCCGCCCATGCGAGTGCGTCAGTGCAGCGACTCGAAAGGGCGCTGGACACGCGCCTGTTCACCCGTTCGACGCGAAGCATGCAACTGTCGGACGCCGGGGAGCGATATCTGCCGCATGCGCGGGTCATGATTGGTGCGCTGGAGCAAGGCGAGCAGGCCCTGGCAAACAGCCGGGGGGCGCTGACCGGGCCGCTGCGGCTGTCCGCTCCGTCTGACTTTGGTCGAAACCTGCTATTGCCGTGGCTCGATGAATTTCAGCACCTGCATCCTGGATTGTCGCTGCACCTGAAAATGAGCGACCGGGCGGCCGACCTGATCCGCCAGCCGCTGGATGCCGTCGTGCGCTACGGAGCGCTAGCTGATTCGTCTCTTCTGGCCATGAGGCTGGTCGACAACAACCGACGTGCATTGTGTGCCGCGCCGTCATACCTCGAGCGGCATGGCGCACCGGCCAAAGTAGAGGACCTGCGGCGACACAACTGCCTTCGGTATGTCTGGAGCGAGCAGATACACGAACGCTGGTGCTTTACCCCGCCTGGTGGCGATCGCACCGTGGCAGTCACGGGTAATCGCATCAGCGACGATGCCGATGTTGTCCGTCGCTGGGCGATAGCCGGGGAAGGACTTGTCTATAAGTCGCGGCTGGACCTCATCGACGATCTGAAGGCAGGTCGACTGGTGGAGTTATTTCCCCCGGAGTATTGCGAACCTGCGCCGCTGCACCTGATTTGTGCTCACCGTGCGCAACTGTCGCCGGCGATCAACGCGTTGCATGCTTTCCTGCAGGAGCGATGTGCTGCATTGCTCGCCAGCTATCCATTGAGAGGGCACTCAGGCCGTACTCGCGATTTAAATGGCCGCCTCCAGGGCGCAACGGACGTCTGAATGTCCGAACGTCGTTGCCCGCGAAGGTCGTCTGTTGGCCGTACTGAGTCCGACAGCCCCTCACCAATTCCGTATCCTTGCGCCTCGATCTGCGGGAATGCGGCGAATCACTGCGCGGCGACGACAATACTTCGTTAGCCGACCGCGCTTTCCTTCGGCGACGCGCACCCTGCCACCGCCAGCACCGTACTACCCACCCGCGTCCCGCGTGTGGCACTGTCGTCAAGCGCATACTCGACGCAACGCCTCGCCAGCACGTCGGTCGGATCGACGAGCCGCACCACCCGCCCTCCCGCACACGCGAGCGCTTGCTCATGCAACAGCAACGGCAACTCGGTGCAAGCGAGCACGATGACCAGCACGCCCCGCGCGACCAGATCGTCGACGGCCGCCGCGAGGTCGTCGCAGCATTCGCCCGATGTATGCCCCGCCTTCGCGCCGCGCGGCCCATAGATCGCGTTCATCAGACGCGCTTGCGCGGCCGCGGACGGCGCGATCTGCACGAGGCCGCGCGCGTCGAGCGCCTGTTCGTAGACGCGGCTCGCGAGCGTGCCCGAAGTGGCCAGCACGCCCACTTCGCGCAGCTCCGGAAAGGTCTCGCGCAGATAATCGGCGGTACAGGTGAGCATATTGACGATCGGCACGCGCAGCGCCGGCTGAAGCCGCTCGACGAACGCATGCGCGGTATTGCACGGAATCGCGATCAGATCCGCGCCGCCCTCCTCGAGCGTCTTGCAGGCCGCGTACAGCGCGAGGGTGGGATCGTCGCCGCGACCGAACAGCGCCGCGGTACGGTCCGGGATCTGCGGATTCTGCTCGACCATGATCCGGATATGGTCCTGATCGCGCGAGGCCGGCGTGTTGCGCACGACCTTGGCCATGAAATCGACGGTCGCGGCCGGCCCGATGCCGCCGACCACGCCGAGGCGAAACGCCCGCTGCGGCTGCGGATACTGCGCCGCCGCGACATAGCGCGCGTACACCTGGTTCGAATCGACGAGCGGCACCTCGATGCACCCGAGCGCGCCCAGCACGAGGCCGATTTCCGTGAGCCCCGGCACGATCACGTCGACGCCCTGTGCGACCAGGTCCGCGCACGCCGCGCACAGCAATTCGACGGGCCGCCCGTGCAGGCGGCCAGCGCGAATGCCCTCGTCGCCGAAAACGGCGCTCGTCACACAGTCGAAACCAGTGTCGTTGCGCGGATAGCACACGTCGAACTGGCCGGCTTCGAAGTAACGCTCGAACAGGCCGTTCGCGCGAATCGCCGCCGACGTCAGCACGCCGATGCGCCGGGCGCCGTCGCGCCGCGCCGACGGATAGGTGCGCCGCACGTGCTCGGACAACGCGGTCATGATGTTGGCGACCGGCACGGCGACGTTGGCCGTGAGTTCGTCGATGAAGGTGTGGCTCAGAAAGCATGGCAGCACGATCGCATCGACACCGCGCTTTTCGAACGCGCGCATCGTGTCGAGCACGTGGATCTTGAACCGCGCGTCCGTCGCATCGGGCGCCGCGAGCCCGGGCCACGAGCGCGGTTCGAGAATCAGATCGAAGGGGCGCGCGGCACCTGGCCGGCGCGACGCCGTGCTCAGCCGGCCGAGGATGTCGGCGCTGGCGAACTGGGCCGCGCCAGTCGCCACACCCAGCGAACGAAAACGCTTCATGGTCAGATCCCCCGGTCGTTCTGTGCGTCCACCCTCGCTCGCGGGTGGCTTTCTGCGCGCTTGAGAATGACACTATGCGAGACGCAGATGTCCAGGGGTTAACCACGTCAAAGCACCTTTGGGTTTGCGCTGGTTCAACTCACCGGCTCGAAAATCTCCCGCAGCCACTGCGCGAACACCCGCACCCGCGACGACAACTGCCGGTTCTGCGGATACAGCACCGACACCGGCATCGGCGGCGGCGGATAGTCCGCCAGAATGATCCGCAACCGTCCCGCCGCGAGTTCGTCATCGACACGGTAGCGCGGCACCTGCACGATGCCGAGCCCGGCAATCGCCGCGCCCGCGTACAGTTCTGCGCCGCTGACCGACACCGCCGACGGCAACACGAGCGCGGTATCCCGCCCGTCGACGCGGAATTCGAGCGGCAGCGGCTTGCCGGTCGCACTCGACACGTAGTTGACCGCGCGATGCGTCGACAGCGCGCCGGGATCGGCCGGCTCGCCATACGCGGCCAGGTACGAAGGACTCGCGACCGTCACCTGCTGCAGCTGCGCGACGCGCCGCCCGACCATCGACGAATCCTGCAGCACGCCCGCGCGCAGCACGCAATCGATGCCCTCGCGCACGAGGTCGACGAGCCGGTCGTCCTCGCCGATCATCAGTTCGATGTCGGGAAAGCGTTCCAGAAACGCGGGCAGCGCCGGCACCACGAAATGCCGCGCGAGCGTGCCCTGCACGTTCACGCGTAACAGCCCCTTCGGCGCAACATTGGAGAACGCCCCCTCGGCCTCCTCCATGTCGGCGATCAGACGCACGCAGCGCTGGTAGTGCGCTTCGCCGTCGGGCGTGAGCCGTACCGTGCGCGTCGTGCGTTCGAGCAGCCGCGCGCCGAGCCGCTGCTCGAGACGCTTCATCAGGTTGGTGACGGTCGCGCGCGGGATTTGCAGATCGTCGGCGGCGCGCGTAAAGCTCTGGCGCTCGGCGATCCGCACGAACACCCGCATTTCCTCGAAACGGTCCATATCGGCGGATTATTAAAGCGAATGGAATGATGATGGCGAGTCTAACCGGATTATCACGACGCGGAAAGCGCTCATCATTCACCTCACCGATCCACCACCTTCTGTGAGGAAACGAATCATGAGCACGAACCAACAACCGAAAGTCGCCATCGTCACCGGCGCATCGCGCGGCATCGGCACGGCAATCGCACAGCGGCTCGCAAAGGACGGCTACGCGGTCGCCGTCAACTACGCATCGAGCGCGGGCGAGGCCGACGCGCTCGTCGGCGCGATCCGCGAAGCCGGCGGCAAGGCGGTCGCGGTGCAAGCGGACGTGTCGAAGCCCGACGACGTGCGTCGCATGTTCGAGATCACCGAACGAGAACTCGGCAAGGTCGACGTGCTCGTCAACAATGCGGGCGTGATGAAGCCCACGCCGCTCGCCGACACGTCCGACGCGCTGTACGACCAGACCTTCGACATCAACGTACGCGGAACCTTCAACACGCTGCGCGAAGCGGCCGCGCGCCTGAACGACGGCGGACGCATCGTCAATTTCTCGACCAGCGTGCTTGCGCTGAACCTGCCGGGCTACGGCATCTATACGGCGACCAAGGCGGCCGTCGAAGCGTTCACGCGTGTGTTCGCGAAGGAACTGCGCGGGCGCAACATCACCGTGAATGCGGTCGCGCCGGGACCGATCGCGACCGCGCTGTTCCTCGAAGGCAAGACCGACGAGCAGATCGAAACCTTCGCGAAGATGCCGCCACTGCAACGCCTCGGCGAGCCGGAAGACGTGGCGGGCGTGGTCGCGTTTCTGGTCGGCCCAGATGCGAGCTGGGTCAATGGGCAGACGTTGCGGGCCAATGGCGGTTTGGCTTGATGGGATGCGGTGGTCCAGCGTGCTGCCGCGCTGGACCACCGCATGGCGCCCGCCGCGGCGCCTGGAACGCGATCGATCCGCCGCTCAAACCGCCTTCGGATTGCGTTCCGCGAAACCTTCCTGATGCCAGTACGGATACGCGGGGCGCACCGCGCTTGCCGCGTCGAGCTTCGCGACCTGCTCGGCCGTCAGATTCCAGCCGACCGCGCCGAGGTTCTGCCGCAGTTGCTCCTCGTTGCGCGCGCCGATCAGCAGCGTCGCGACGGTCGGCCGTTGCAGCAGCCAGTTCAGCGCGATCTGCGGCACGGTCTTGCCGGTTTCGGCGACGACTTGGTCGAGCGCGTCGAGCACGCGGAACAGATACTCTTCCGGCACCGGCGGCCCCATGTCGGCGGTCTTGTGCAGACGGCTCGTCTCGGGCAGCGGCTGGCCGCGCTTGAGCTTGCCGGTCAGACGCCCCCAGCCGAGCGGACTCCATATCACCGCACCCACGCCCTGGTCGACGCCGAGCGGCATCAGCTCCCATTCGTAGTCGCGTCCGACCAGCGAGTAGTAGGTCTGATTCGCGACGTAGCGCGGATAGCCGTAGCGGTCGGCGATATCGAGCGACTTCATCAGATGCCAGCCCGAGAAATTCGACACGCCGACATAGCGGATCTTGCCCGCCCGCACGAGGTCGTCGAGCGTGGACAGCACTTCGGGGATCGGCGTTTTCGCGTCGAAGCCGTGCAGCTGGAACAGGTCGATGTAATCGGTTTGCAGACGCTTGAGCGCCGCATCGACTGCGTTGATCAGATGGAAACGCGACGAGCCGACGCCGTTCGGATCGCCGTCGAAACGGAAGGTCGCCTTGGTCGACAGGATCGCCTTGTCGCGCTTGCCTTTCAGCGCCTCGCCGAGCACCGACTCGGACGCGCCCTTCGAATAGATGTCGGCGGTGTCGAACATCGTGACGCCCGCGTCGAAGCAGATGTCGATCAGACGCCGCGCTTCGGCGACGTCGGTCGCGCCCCACGCCTCGAAAAATTCACCCTTGCCGCCGAACGTACCAGTACCGAAACTCAGCACCGGCACCTTGAAACCCGATGCACCCAGATGTCCGTATTCCATTGCAGAATCTCCGTGGCATTGCCGTCGATGAACGGAGATTCAGTCTACGCGCGTCGGCGCAAACGCGTCATGAAGGCGACGCGCTCAGATCGGCCAACGCATCACGCACGGCGTCGATCACGCTGTCCCAGGCGCCGAGCTGCGGTTGACGGAAAAGACGCGCGGACGGGTACCACGGCGTGTCGCTGCGTTCGAGCAGCCAGCGCCAGCAGGTGTCGAAGCGGTTCAGAATCCAGACCGGTTTGTCTAGCGCGCCGGCCAGATGCGCGGTGGACGTGTCGACCGAAATCAGCAGATCGAGACTGGCGACGAGCGCGGCGGTATCGGCGAAATCGTGCAGCAGCTCCGTGTAATCGGCGACGCGTTCACGGTAGGCGCTTTCCGCGAGTTGCGCTGCGGCCGCGCCCTTCTGCACGCTGAAGAAGCGTACGTTCGGCACGTCGAGGAGTGGCGCGAATTGCTCGAACGCGAGCGAGCGACGCGCATCGATCTTGCGCAGCTCCGCGACATGCGCGCGGTTCTCGCCGGCCCATACGAGGCCGACATTCAGCGGTTTGATTGCGTTGCGATCCGCATTGGTGTTGCCGTCGGATTCGATACGCTCGCGCCATTCATTGGCGGCCGCTGGCTGCGCAAAAAGATACGGCGTGGCTGCCGGAATGCTCGCTTCGTCGGTGCGGAACGCAAGCGGCAAGCTCAGCAACGGGCAATGACAATCGAACCGCGGCAACGGCTGGCCCGCTTCGATCAACTGATCGACACCATCGAGCGTCGACAGCAGCCGCAACAACGGACCCGGCACTTCGAGCACGACCTTCGCGCCCAGCTTCGCGACGAGCGTCGCATAGCGGCAGAATTGCAGCGTGTCGCCAAGGCCCTGTTCCGCATGCAGCAGGATCGTTTTGCCGTCGAGCGGAAAATCGCCGAGCCACAGCGGCTGCGCGAACGCGCGCCGGCCGGCCTTGATGCGGCTACGCTCCCAACGCCATTCGTATTCGCGCCAGCCGCTCTCGAAGCGGCCCATTTGCAGCAGGCACAGCGCCTGGTTCCAGTGCGTTTCAACCGACGCCGGACTCAACGCAAGCGCGCGCTGATAGCTCGATAACGCCTGTTCGCGCTGATTCAGATCGATCTGCGCGAGACCGAGGTTGTTCCATGCATCGACGAAACCAGGAGAGAGTTCCAGCGCGCGCTGGTAGCAGCGCTCTGCTTCGTGCGGCTGGTTCAGATCACCGAGCACGTTGCCGCGATTACTCCACGCATCCGGATAGCCGGGCTGCAATGCGAGCGCCTGGTCGCAGCTATCGAGTGCATCGGCGTAACGGCCGAGATCGCGCAGCACGCATGCGCGATTGTTCCAGGCCGGCGCGAACTCCGGCACGATAGACACCGCGACCTCGTAGCTCGCGAGCGCTTCGAGCGGACGGTTCAGCGCCGCCAATGCGTTGCCGCGATTGTTCAATGCATCGGCGAATTTCGGCTGCATCACGAGCGCCCGATCGGCGCACGCAAGCGCTTCGTCATGACGCTGCAACGCGTTCAGCGCATAGGCGAGATTCGAATGCACGGCCGGCTGTCTCGCGTTCACCGCGAGCGCCTTCTTCAGCAGATCGACGCCTTCCTGCAAACGGCCCGTTTGCAGCGCGAGTTCGCCGAGCCAGCGCAACGCGTCGCCGTGCTTCGGCTTCAGTTCGAGAATCTCGCGATACATCTCCTCTGCTTCGACGAGCGCGCCGTTCTGTTGAAGCGCGACGGCTTGTCGAAGCAGATGGTCCAACTGTTGCGGCAGACTGGCTTGCTTGCTCATGCGGTACCTGGAATCGAAGGCGCGAAGAATCGTCGGATGAAGCGCACGATTATCGCTGAAAAGCCTCGATTCGAAGTACCGCCGCCGTGTTGCGTCGCGCCGCCGCTTATTGCGCGGCCACGGACAGATGCTTGCGCTTCGCGAGTTCCTGCGCCATCGCGTAGTGCTGCTGGATCGTGGGCAGCGCCTGCTTCGCCGCGGCCTTCAACTTCTCGTCGCGGCCCGCTGCGATTTCCGCCTGGAACGCGGACAACGCTTTCTGCTCACCCGCGAGCGCGACCTGCTCGATATACCTCTTGTCGAAATCGGCGCCGCGCAGATTGTTGATGCTGGCGAGCACGGCCTCGTCGGGATCGTTCTTCGGCACGTCGACACCGCGCGGACTCGCCGCGCGCAATGCGTCGGTGATCTTCGCGTCGTCATCCGACACGCGCTCGGCGAACGCCTTCACGTCGCGATCGGCCGAGCGCGCGGTGGCGATACGCGCGGCATCGCGCTGCGTCGCGACGGCTTTGGTGCCGTCCGCGATGAAGGTCTGATCGGCCGCATGCAGGCGGACTGCGTCCGCGGGCGCGGCGCTCTGCGCGCTGGCCACCGAGGCGGCCGTCAGAAGACCGCCGAAGCAGGCAGCAGCGGCGATGCGGGCAATAGCGACAGAAGGGACGGAAGGCAGGCGGATCATACGTTCTCCTTGAGTTGAAAGCATCTGAAAGCAAAACGAAGGACACGTGTGCGCCGCGAACGAAGCGTGCGATGCAAAACGCTGCGGACTGCTTGCGAGCCCAGCGCGGCGCCACGCTTTTATCGCTGCCGATTCTAGAAGCCATGCCGTCGGGCAGGTGAAACGCTGCTGTCGCTTCTGTAACCTTAGGTAACCCTCATATGAATGCGCACACGTTTGCGTGTCCGCGCCAATCACGCGCGCCGCTCGACACTGCGACGCAGTGCTGAATTTTTCGCCATCGGCGCCGATAACCAGAGACAGGCACCGCTTAGCACCGCTCAGCACCGCAATTCTGGAGAACGATTCCGATGGCAGACGACCACCGTGCCAATCACGAGCGCCACACCGAACGCAGCAACCTGACGAGTTCCAACAAGTTCGAACTGCTGCTATACCGCCTTGGCCACGTGCCGGGCAGCGACGCGCACGAACTGTATGGGATCAACGTGTTCAAGGTGCGCGAAATCTCGACGATGCCGACCATTACGCCGATCGCCGGATCGTCGCCGTACGTGATGGGCGCGGTCGACATTCGCGGGCAGATCATTCCCGTGATCGACCTGCCGCGGCTGATGGGCTGCGAGCCGACACGCGGCCTGAACATTCTGCTGGTCACCGAATTCGCGCGTTCGACGCAGGCGTTTGCGGTCGAAGAAGTCGACGAGATCGTGCGGCTCGAATGGAACCAGGTGCTGTCGGCCGATGGCTCGGCGGGCGGCAAGCTCGTCACGAGCATCGCGCGCATCGACGGCAATACCGGCGACTCGCGGCTCGCCCAGGTGATCGACGTCGAGCAGGTGTTGCGCGACGTGTTCCCGTCGCAGCATCCGAGCGTCGATCCGGCCTCGGTCGGTCAAGCGCTCGGCATCCGCCCCGGCGCGAAGATCCTGGCCGCCGACGACTCCGGCTTCGCGCGCAAACTGATCGAGCAGGCGCTCACCGCGATCGGCGCCGACTACATCATGACGAAGACCGGCGAAGAAGCGTGGCAGACGCTACAGGAGATCGCACGCGAAGCGCAGCAAAAAGGCATGCGCGCGAGAGACACCATCGCGCTGGTATTGACGGATCTGGAGATGCCGGAGATGGACGGCTTCATGCTGACGCGCCAGATCAAGGCCGATGCAAGCACGCGCGATATTCCGGTGCTCATCCACTCGTCGCTGACGGGCGCGGCTAACGAGGCGCATGTGAAGAACGCGGGCGCGAACGGCTATGTCGCGAAGTTCGCGGCGAGCGAGCTCGCCGATGCGATCCGTCAAGCGCTGGGCTGCGCGCCGGCGAAAGCGACGGCGGCTTGAGTCTCGCGAGCCGGGCGGTGAAGCGAATCGCCGCGCTCAACGATGCGCGGCAAGTTCGATCGAGAAATCCATCCGGCCGATCTCGACGCCCATCGTGTTGAGCCGCTTCGGTGCATGAAAGCCGTCGAGCGTCGCGCGTTGTTCAGGCGTGCCGATGTCGAGCACCGCGAGCAACTCCGCAGTGACCGCGTAGAGCGCGGCGGCATTGCCGTCCTCGATCTTCAGCGCGATGCCTAGCGCGCCCTTGGCACCCAGCCGAGCGGTTTGCCGCGACCCGCGCACGCCGATCGCATAGCTGCCGTCCGCACCGACTTTGCCGACCAGCGCGCCATCGAAAGCCTGCATCAGCAGCGTGCAGAAGCGCCCTTGCCCGCCGACCAGTTCCGGGTGCGACGTCATCGCGCGATAGATGCGCGCGAGCGCGGCCGTGCGCGGCGGCGTCGCGGCAGCTTCGGCTTCCTGCCGATCCTGTGCCGCCGCGAGCTTCGCGAACAGACGCGCGAGCCGGTCGAGCGGAAACGCCGGGGTCGGCAGATTGCAGCCGTCGATCGCCCATTGCACGCCGTCGTCCGGCAGATCGCACACGCTCGCGACCGTCTGCTTCACGCGCACCTGCAACGGGTGCCCGGGCAGTTCATAGCCGGCCAGCGCCGCGCCGATCGAACGCGCGCCGGCCAGCATGCCCGCATGCTTGCCCGAACAGTTGCTGCACACGCCGGTGGGCGTGAAGCCGCGCCGGATCCAGTCGATGTACACCGCATCCGACAACGGCGGATGACCGCCGCAGCGCAGGTCGGCCTCGCTCGCCTGCGCTTTCGCGAGCATCGCGCGCGTGCGTTCGATATGACGCGGCTCGCTGCTGTGCGATGCGCACATCAGCGCGAGATCGGCTTCGTCGAAACCACAACGTTCGAGCGCGCCGGTTTCGAGCACCGCGAGCGCCTGGGCCGGCTTCGCCGCGGAACGCGCGAGCGTCACGCGCGCGGCGTCGCCGAACGAATACAGTAGACGGCCGTCCGCATCGACGACCGCGACATGCGCCAGATGCGTGTTCTCGACGGACTCGCCGCGATAGATCGTCGCCGCGACCGGCGCGGCAGCATGCAGTTCGGATTGGCTCATCGGTATCGTCTCCGCGTCGTTTATTCGATCGGGCGATGGCGCCCAAGGCCCGGCATTCGATCAGGCGCTCGCCGCGAGCGCTTCTTCTTCTCGCTCCAGCGTGCGCGTGTGCCGCAGTTCGGGAAAGAATCGCATCCACAACAGCGCGATCGCGATCGTCGCGCAGCCGCCGACCAGCACCGCCGGCTGCGCGCCCCACCATCCGGCAGTCAGGCCCGATTCGAACTCGCCCAATTGATTCGACGTCCCGATGAACAGCGAATTGACCGCGCTGACGCGGCCGAGCATTTCATCGGGCGTGCGCAGTTGCACGAGCGACAGCCGCACCACCACGCTGATGGTGTCGGACGCGCCGAGCACCATCAGTGCGAGCAGCGACACGAGGAACTGATGCGACAGCCCGAACACGATCGTCGCGATGCCGAACGCGATCACGCCGCCGAACATCGCCGCGCCGGGCCGGTTGCGCAATGGAAAATGCGCGAGCCAGATCGTGCCCGCGAGCGCGCCGATCGCCGTGCCCGAGCGCAACAGGCCGAGACCGATCGGGCCCGCGTGCAGCACGTCGCGCGCGAAGATCGGCAGCAGCGCGGTCGCGCCGCCGAACAGCACCGCGAACAGATCGAGCGACAGCGCGCCGAGAATCACCGGCTCGCGGCGAATGAACGCGATCCCCGAAAAGATCGATTCGAGCGTGACGGGCGCGCGGCTCGCCGGCTTCACTTGCAGCGGAATGCTCCACACCGACGCGGCGGCGGCCGCGAACGACAGCGTGCACGCGAGATACGCGGCACCGGGACCGATGCCGTACAGCAGGCCACCGAGCGCGGGCCCGGCGATCTGCGCGGTCTGATTGGCGGACGTGGACCATGCGGTCGCCTTCGGCAGATAGCCGCGCGGCACGACGGCCGGCAGCAGCGACGACACGGCCGGCGATTCGAACGCGCGCGATGCGCCCACGCAGGCAGCCAGCACGTAGATCACCGGCGCGCTGATCCAGCCGCTGAAGGTACCGATCGCGAACAGCAATGCAGCGACGCTTTCGAGGCTCTGACAGACGGCGGCGATGCGGCGGCGATCGTAACGATCGGCGACATGGCCGACGACGAGCGTCAGCAGAAACATCGGCAGAAACTGTGCGAGACCGACGAGGCCAAGTGCGAACGCGCTATGCGTGAGCGCGTAGACATGCCAGCCCATCGCGACGGCGAGCATCTGGAACGACAGCGACGACAGGATGCGGGTGCACCAGAAACGCTGGAACGGCGGGTGTTTTGGCAGACTGAAATGCGGGGAATCGGCGGGATCGGTGGAGGCTGGGGGCATCGGTCGTTGCTCGTGACGGGGTGCATCGCGGCGTGGATTGGGCGGGCGCTAGTTTAGAGCAAGATCTGGGGGCGTGCAGGAAGGCGGCTGGCGTGGGCGGCGTGATGGGAGGCCGTTTCTATACTCACGTCGTAAGACTTAGCGCAATGATCTGGCGGCATGATCGGAGATCGGTTGGTTCTCGGCCCGTTCGACTGCATATATCGATGCCTCATGCATCGATGCGAGAAGCCGACCCGGTTGCGGCTATGATTGTGTGCGTTGGGCAGCCGCCCGTCAGGTGCGATTCACGCCTACGCCACCGGCCAGCGACACCGCCTAACACTCGAACTCCCGGAGGGCATCGAATGGTATTGGCGTGGCTCGTCCTACTTCCATTCATGGCCGCGGCGCTCATCGCGCTCACGAGGCAGCGAGCCGCCGCGCTCAGCACCTGGATCGCGTTCGCGACGGCGCTGTTCGGCTGCGCGCTGCTGCTGAGCGAACGCGTGGGCATGGCCGACCACGACGTGCTGCAATGGCGCCATCAGTGGGTGCCCGACATCGGCCTCGCGCTGTCGCTGCGCCTCGATGGCCTGTCGTTCATGTTCGCGTTGCTCGTACTCGCGATCGGCCTGCTGATCTTCATCTACGCTCGCTACTACCTCGCCGGCAGCGATGCGTTGCCGCGTCTGTACCTGCAGCTTCTGCTCTTCATGGGCGCGATGCTCGGCATCGTGCTGTCGAACAACCTGCTGCTGCTCGTCGTCTTCTGGGAACTGACGAGCCTCGTGTCGTTCCTGCTGATCGGCTTCTGGCCATCGCGGCCCGACGCGCGGCGCGGCGCGCGCATGGCGCTCACCATCACCGGCGCGGGCGGACTCGCACTGCTTGCGGCGGTGCTGCTGCTCGGCCACGTATGCGGCAGCTATGAGCTGAACGACGTGCTCGCCCAGCTTGCCAGGGTCCAGCACGATCCGCTCTATCCGGCGATTCTGCTGCTCACGCTATTCGCGGCGTTCACGAAATCCGCGCAGTTTCCTTTCCACTTCTGGCTACCGCACGCGATGTCCGCGCCCACGCCCGTGTCGGCCTATCTGCATTCGGCGACGATGGTGAAGGCCGGCGTGTTCCTGCTCGCGCGTCTCTATCCGGTCTTCGAAGGCACCCACCTGTGGGCGTACACGGCGACGGTGGCCGGGCTCGTCACGCTCGTCGGCGGCGCGGGGATGGCGTTGATCCAGCGCGATCTGAAGGGCCTGCTCGCTTATTCGACCATCAGCCATCTCGGCCTGATCGTGCTGCTGTTCGGCCTCGACACGCAACTGTCCACCGTCGCCGCGCTGTTTCACACGGTCAACCACGCGGTGTTCAAGGCGTCGCTCTTCATGGCGGCGGGCATCGTCGATCACGAAACCGGCACGCGCGATCTGGGCCGTCTGCGCGGCCTGCGCAGGTACATGCCGCATACGGCCTTGCTCGCGAGCGTGGCGTCGCTGTCGATGGCCGGCGTGCCGCTGCTCAACGGCTTTCTGTCGAAGGAAATGTTCTTCGGCGAAACGCTCGCGCAAAACATGTTCGGGCCGCTGAACTTCGCCGTGCCGGTCATCGCGATCGCCGCGGCGGCGCTCTCCGTGGCGTACTCGCTGCGTTTCGTGTGGGGCGTGTTCTTCGACGGCGAGACGCCGCGCGACCTGCCGCACTATCCGCCGCACGAGGCGCCGCGCTTCATGAGGCTGCCGGTCGAGATTCTGGTGGCGCTGTGCCTGCTGATCGGCCTGTTCCCGCAGCAAAGCATCGGCAGGCTGCTCGAGTCGGCCGCGTGGATCACGCTCGGCGGCAAGCTGCCCGACTACAGCCTGAGCCTGTGGCACGGCGTCAACACGCCGCTGGTGATGAGCGTGGTGTCGTTCGCGGCGGGCGCGACGCTCTTTTTCCTGCGCCGCAATACGTTCCGTCACCGTCGCACGGCGCTCACCGAGTTGAACGCGAGCGAGATCTTCGACCGCTTCGTGCAGCGTCTCGAACAGGGCGCCGGCGTGATCGTGCGCGTATTCGAGACGCGCTCGCTGCCGGCCTACCTCGCATGGCTGATCGCGGCGATGCTGATCGTGCCGGGCGTGCCGCTCGTCGCGCTCGACACATGGAGCGGCAGCCACCCGCGCCTGCCGCCCGATCCGTTCACGCTTGGCGGGCTCGTGCTGATGGCGTTGCTCGCCATCGGCGTGGTGCTGGTGCGTGCGCGCACGCTTTACGCGCTCGTGATGCTGAGCACCTGCGGTCTGCTCGTGTCGCTCGCTTTCGTGCGCTTCTCCGCGCCGGATCTCGCGCTCACGCAGATCTCCGTCGAAGTGGTCACGATCCTGCTGCTCGTGTTGGCCGTCTATTTCCTGCCCGCGCTGCAACGCGCGGTCGAGCCGCTCCCCGTCCGGCTGCGCAACGGTGCGCTCCCGCTCGCGGGCGGCGCTGTGCTCGGCGCCGTGTCGTACCGGATCATGACGAGCGCGCCGCTGCCTGGCATCGCACGGTACTTCCTCGCCAACGCGCTGCCCGGCGGCGGCGGCCATAACGTCGTCAACGTGATCCTCGTGGATTTCCGCGGCTTCGACACGATGGTCGAAATCAGCGTGCTGGTGGTCGCAGGGCTCGCCGTCAAGGCGCTGCTGCGCGGGCTGCGTCTGAAGTCGCCCGAGGCGGGGCCGGACGGCCGGCCGTGGTCGTCGCAATCGCATCCGCTGATGCTGGCGATCCTCGCGCGGCTGATGCTGCCGCTCACCGTGCTCGTCGCGGTGTTCGTATTCCTGCGCGGCCACAACCTGCCCGGCGGCGGCTTCATCGCATCGCTGATCGTCTCGATCGCGCTGTTGCTGCAGTACGTCGCGAGCGGGGTGCTGTGGACCGAGTCGCGCATCCACCTCAACTACCGCGCGCTCGCGGGCCTCGGCATTCTGATCGCCGCGGCCACGGGGCTCGGCAGCCTCGCGTTCGGCCAGCCGTTCTTGACCAGCGCGTTCGGGCATCTGCACGTGCCGCTGATCGGCGAGATCGAACTGTCCACGGCAATGCTGTTCGATCTCGGCGTGATGGGCGCGGTAGTCGGCACGACGCTCACGATCGTCTCGCACCTAGGCGTGCGCGACAAGGACATGCAGTCCGTGGAGAAAAGCTGATGGAAGCCGCCTTTGCCGTCGCGATCGGCGTGCTTTGCGCGTGCGGCATCTACCTGCTGCTGTGCGCGCGCGTGTTGCCGGTGATTCTCGGCATCACGCTGTTCTCCTATGCGATCAACCTGTTCCTGCTCGGCATGGGCCGGCTCGCGATCGGCAAACCCGCGGTGATCACGGCGGGGGCGCAATACGTCGATCCGGTGCCGCAGGCGCTCGTGCTGACGGCCATCGTGATCGGCTTCGCGATGACGGCCTTCACCGTGGTACTCGCGCTGCGCTCGTTCGCGAGCACGGGCAACGATCACGTCAATGGCGAGGAGACGCGCGGCGCATGAACCACGTCCTCCTGCTCCCGATCCTGATTCCGCTCTTTTGCGCGGGCGTGATCGTCGCGCTGCCGCTGCGCGCGAAGCGCCTGCAGCGTGCGCTGAACGCGCTCGCCATCATCGCGCTGCTGCCTGTCGCGTGCCTGCTGATGGCTCGCGCCGCGCAAGGCGAGATCGTCAGCTACGCGCTCGGCGCATGGCCCGCGCCGTTCGGCATCGTGCTCGAACTCGACCGGCTCGGCGCGCTGATGCTGGTGCTCACCGCCGTGCTCGCGGTCTGCTGCCTGCTCGGCACGTCGAGCGAGGACGCGAGGCGCGGCCGCTATTTCCGCGCGCTGTTCCAGTTCGAGCTGATGGGCCTGAACGGCGCCTTCCTCGCGGGCGATCTCTTCAATCTGTTCGTGTTTTTCGAGCTGCTGCTGATCGCGTCGTACGCGCTGCTGCTGCATGGTGGCGGCGCGCGACGGGTGCGCAACGGACTGCACTATCTGTTGCTGAACCTCGTCGGTTCGTCGTTCTTCCTTGTTGGGATCGGCGTGCTCTACGGCGTCACGGGCACGCTGAACATGGTCGACATGGGCGAACGTCTGGCTCGGCTCGGCCCCGAGACGCTGCCGCTCGCGCAATTCGCGGGTGCGACGCTGATGCTGGTGTTCGGCCTCAAGGCCGCCGTGTTTCCGATGTCGTTCTGGTTGCCGCAGGCCTACCGCAGCGCCATCGGCCCGGTGGCCGCGCTGTTCGCGATCATGACCAAGGTCGGCATCTACGCGATGCTGCGCTGCGATGCACTCGTGTTCGGCGCTGCGGGCGGCTTGCTCGATTCGTTCATGCATCAGTGGGCATGGTGGCTCGCGATCGCGACGATCGCGTTCGGCGCGCTGGGTGCGCTGGCGGTGTCGAGTCTGAAGACCACGACGGGCTATCTCGTGCTGGTTTCGGTGGGGCTGCTGATCGCGGCGATCGCGCAACAGACGCCGCTTGCATGGAGCGCGCTGCTCTACTACCTGATCAGCACGACGCTCTGCACAGGCGCGCTGTTCTTGCTCGCCGACACGCTCGAACCCGAACAAGCATCGACAGCACACGCGATCCATCCAGCCGTTTCCGCCGATGCCGATGCCGATGCCGATGCGGTCGAGCCCGGCTCGCTCGAAGCGCTCGACGACGCGGCCGCGGCGGTCTTCTCGCCCGACCCCGACGGCGAGGCGGTGGCGACGCGGGCGCGCATGCGGCCGCTGCAGGTCGAGACGGCCGGCGCGCTCGCCGTGCTCGCCGCGGAACCGGCTCGCGCCGACGCCGAAGCTCCGGTCGACGCCACCTCGCGCACGCGTGCACCGTGGCCGTCGAACCTTGCCGCGCTGCTCTATCTGATCGCCGCGGTGGGTGCCGCGGGCTTGCCGCCGCTCTCGGGTTTCCTCGGCAAGGCGATGGTGCTGGCCGCCACGCCGAGCGGCGCGGCCGTCGTGCTTTGGCCGGCCGTGCTGTTATCAGGCCTGCTGTCGATCGTCGCGCTGAGCCGCACGGGCACGCGCCTGTTATGGGCCGCGCCGGCCGCGCGCGCCGCCGAAGGCAAAGAGGAGCACACGCCGCGCGGCAGCAACGCGAAGCTCGCCGCCTGCGCGGTCCTGCTCGGCTGCGTCGTGGCGATCACGCTCGGCGCGGGCGCGGTACGGCACTATCTCGCCGATACTGCCGCGCAGCTATTCGATCGCGCCGCGTATGTGCACGCGATCCTGCCCGGGCCGCGATCTTCGCCACCAGCGGCCGCCGCACCCTCGGCCGACATTCAGGGGAACCGATGATGCTGAAAAGGCTCTTTCCCCACCCATGGCTCACCGCGTTGCTGATCATCTGCTGGGTGCTGCTGATGAACGACATCTCGCCGGGCAATCTACTGCTCGGCGCCGTGCTCGGCTGCGTGATCTCTTTTCGCGTCGCCGAAGGCTTGTGGCTGCGGCCGATGCATTTCGGCCGGCCGTGGCTGCTCGTGCGTCTTGCCTGGCATGTGTTGGTCGACATCATCGTGGCCAACGTCGAGGTCGCGCTGCTCGTGCTCGGCCCGACCAGGCGGCTGCGCCCGGCGTTCATCGAAGTGCCGCTCGACAGCACTCACGAGATCGCGCTCACGGTGCTCATCAGCGTGGTCTCGCTGAGCCCCGGCACGCTGTGCGCCGAACTCAGCGACGACCGCACGCGCCTCACCGTGCACGTGCTCGACCTCGACGACGAAGCGGCGCTCATCGCGCTGATCAAGTCCCGTTATGAAGCCCCGTTGATGGAGATCTTCGCATGCTAGCCATCGTGATTCCGATCTCGCTCGCGATCCTCGGCATCGCGTTCCTGCTCACGCTGTGGCGCCTCGTGCGCGGTCCGTCGCTGCCCGATCGCATCGTCGCACTCGACACGCTGAACATCAATGCGATCGCGATGATCGTCGTGTACGGCATCAGCCTGCGCTCGACGGTTCTCTTCGAGGTGGCGCTGCTGATTGCCGTAATGGGTTTCGTGGGCACGGTCGCGCTCACCAAGTACCTGCAGCGCGGCGACATCATCGAACTCAACTAGCGTGAAGTATGCCGATGGAAACCTTTGTCGAAGCGATCGTCTGTTTGCTGTTGCTCGCCGGCAGTCTGTTTACGCTGATCGGGGCGGTCGGGCTCGCGCGACTGCCTGACTTCTTCATGCGGCTGCACGGTCCGACCAAGTCGACCACGCTCGGTGTCGGCGGCATCGTGCTCGCGTCGGTGGTGTATTTCAGCGCGCGTAACAACTTCGCGAGCCTGCATGAGTTACTGATTCCTGCGTTCCTGTTTCTTACCGCGCCGATCAGTGCGCATATGCTGGCCAAGGCGGGGACCCAGCAGGGGGTGCCGCTGTGGCGGGCGACGCGGGGGCGGCCGCCTGCCACGGGGGCGAGTGCGAAACGGGGGGATACGGGGGAGTCGCGGGAGAGCGATGACGGGTGAGGCGTGCCGGGCGTCGGGCTTCGCTTGACGTTGATGCGCAAGCTCCGTGTCACGCAAACTCCTTTCTGAACTCCACCGACGACCACGACGTAATCGAAGGACCCTGCCTCGCCGAACGTCGTCCGCGGCGGAACCTGAATTCCGCAGTGACGGGTACATCGTGTTCCTGGCTCAATGCGATGAACGCAAGCTCGTGCAAGTCCGCATCGAGTGAAACCGCATTCACATCGCGGAGCAGCGCGTCACGTACCGGACGCGTATCTGCCTTATGAAGTGATGCTGGCGTGACGCAGCCGTGGTATCGACCTGCGCCGTCGCATACATAGCCGCACTCCACGCCCGTCCTTCATGATGCCAATCCGCCCGCCAATCTTGATGGCTTCTTCGATGTCGTGCGAAATGAACACGATGGTCCGCTGCTCTTCCTTCTGTAGCCGCAAAAGCTCGTTTGCATTTCGAACCGAATCAGCGGGTCGAGTGCCGGGAACGCCTCGTCCATCAGAAGCACCGAAGGGTTCACGGCCAGTGCGCGTGCAAGGCCGACGCGCTGCTGCATGCCGCCGGACAATTCGCTGGGAAGCAGCTTTTCGTACGAGCCCAGACCGACTCGCGTCAGCGCGGCACGCGCGGTATCGTACCGTTCGGCCTTCTTCAGACCAGCGACCTCGAGTCCGTACGCGATGTTGTCGAGTACCGTGCGATTCGGCAGAAGCGCGAACGACAGGAGAGGAGTCGAACCAGCGTCGACTTACCGGAACCCGACAGGCCCGTCACCGCGAAAATCTCGCCCGCCTTGACGGTGAGACTGACGTCATTGACTGCAACCATGTTGCCGGTCTTTTCGAAAATCTCGTTCCGACCGAGACCTTGCTTCACGAGTTCAGCGGCGCGCTCGGGCTTCGGTCCGAAGATTTTCGACAGATTCTTGACCGAAAGAATATCGGTCCCGGAGACTGCGACTGATTTCGCTGCGGCGGAAAGGTCTTCCACGTTGATTGCACCGGGATGGACTACGTCTGCTGGTGCGAACGTCAGGGTTTGGGCCATTCTGTCATCTCAATTGGCAGGTTAAAAAAAAATTGAAGCGCGTGACGTATTGACCTTTTCAGGGCGTAACTTGCGTGTCTCGCTCCTCTTAGCCGCCTCCGAGCCGGTTTCATCGCAGAAGTGCGAATGCAAGAGCCGAAAGCAAACATTGCGGCGCCGTGCAATTGAACGAAACGCTATATTTTGCGGAGGACGCAGAATAACCATGCGTAGATCGCGTTCAACGGTGCCTAATGCATGCGTTGCAGAGTAGCGCGTCAAATTGCACTACCCAGGTACATTTTCTGGGTACTTTTCCATACATTTGGTAATAGGGGACTTTTGTGTAGTTCTTGCAGAAAAGCGCGACTGCAAATGGAATTCGTTTGAAGCCAAAGGGCTCGGGTTTGTGGCTGACCATTGCTGGCAGGAGGAAACCTCCGACGCTTACAAAGCGCGGGACGTCGTATAGGGGACTGTCCTAGGTCTATCGGAATCCTGCGTAACTTGCCTATCAAATCGATGGAACAAAACGCGAGAAGAAAGGTGCGATGAGCAGATCGTCCCCCGAAAGGGAGGGATTCCAGATCCCCCCAATGGAGCTACGATGGTCAAGACCGGGGAGGTGTCATGGACAATCTGTTTTTTCGCCGCGTTTTGCTGGTCGAAGACGAGGGGCTAACGCGCTCGGCGATGAAAAGCCTGATCCTCAGCTCGGAGCCGACGCTCGATATCGATGAAGCCGGCAGCTATGACGAGGCCGTCGAACGGTTGCAGCGCGACGCTTATGACCTGATCTTTCTCGACTATCAGCTAGGGCGCGAGCACACCGGGCTCGAGTTGTTGCATTGGGTGCAGCAGCAGGAACTGTCGTTACACGTCGTGATGCTCTCCGCGCGCGACGATCGCGAAACAGTGCTCGACTGCATCAAGAATGGCGCGGGTGGCTTCATTTCCAAAGCCAGCGAAGAAGGCGGCGCGGTATTTCGCGAAGCCTTACAAACAATTCTGAACGGACGCGTGTACCTGCCCAATAGCGTGCTCGGCAAAGGCGGACACACCCCACAAGCGCCGGCGCCCAGCAAAGGCATTCCGATCGACTCGCTGAATCTGCCGCCGCGACTCGCGCAGACCTTGCGCTACGTGCTGCATGGACTATCGAACAAGGCGATCGCGCGAAAAATGTGCATTACCGAGAACACGGCGAAAGAGTACATCAGCGATTTGTTGAGCCGTTTCAATGTATCGCGGCGCACGTTCCTGATCGTCGAGATGGCGCGCCGCGGCATCGAGATTCCCACCGCCGCGCAAGCATCGGCAACCTGAGGCGCTGGTTATACGCAAACGCCATGCGCAAGTGCTAGACGACACTGCGTTGACGGCTCGCCAGTTCGACCATGCGCGCCGCCAGCGTTTCGGCGGAAAGCGGCTTGCTGAGTATGCAACGCTCCGGCAAAACGCCCTGCGCATTGATGCCGGCCTCGCCGGTGATGACGAGACATGGCACCGGCCGCGGCAATTGCACTGCAATCAAATGGACCACGTCGTGCGCAGTGTGACGCTCGGGCAGCCGATAGTCGGTAATCACGAGATCGGGCAAGCGTTCGATCGTATGCACCAAAGTCTCCAGCTCGGCGAGTGAATTCGCGGAATCGAACAACACGCCCCACTGCCCGAACAACGCCTCCGTCGACGCGCGCACCAGCCTGTCGTCTTCGACCAGCAGGATATACAGGCCGCGCAACGAAGCCCGCGAAGGCGCGACGTCCGTCATCGGCACAGCCACTTCGGTGCCGGCTTGCGCAACCGGCAAACGAATCGAAAAGCGCGAGCCTTTGCCCTCGATCGACTTGAACTCCATCCGGTGACCTTCCATCAGCGACACCGCGGCATTGACGATCGATAGCCCGAGACCCAAGCCTTTTTCCCGATCGCGTTCGGGATTGCTGATCTGCACGAAGGGTTGGAAAATCGCGTCCCAATGCTTCGACGCGATACCGATGCCGTTGTCGACGACATCGACGCGCACGTAGTTGCGCATGCGCACGATCGCGACGATGACGGCGCAACGTCCGGCCTTCGCGCGATCGGCGTATTTGATGCCATTTGAAACGAGGTTGCTCAGCACGCGCGGAATCCAGTCGGCGTCGGTCCTGACCATCGCGCAGTTGCGGCCGCCGCGCGAGTAGCGCAGCTTCACGCCGAGACTCGCCGCGAACGGCGCCAGCTGCTCGACGACATCCTGCGCGACGCGGTCCAGATCGACACCCGAATAGCTCGGTTTGACGTGGCCCGACTCGAGCTTCGACAGATCGAGCACGGCATTGAAGAGCCGCGCGCTCAGCGCCGACGCCTTGCGTGCATCGCCGATCAGTGCGGTCGAAGTCTCGATGTCGTGCTTCGCGAGCGCCTCGTCGGCAGCCGCGAGGAACATGTTCAGCGCGTGCATCGGTTGCCGCAGATCATGCGCCGCCGCGGCGAGAAAGCGCGATTTGGCGCGGCTCGCCTGCTCGGCGGCTTCTTTCTGCTGCTCGCGCAACGCCATCAGCGCATCCGAGCGCGTCTGCTGCTCGCGCCGCGCCTGCTCCAGATCCTGATGCTTGCGCGCGAGTTCCACATTGGCATCCTGCAACGCGCCATTGCTGTGCGCGAGCGCCTGCACGGCGAGATAGCGATCGCGCACATGCCGCTCCGCATTCACGTTCACGCTATGTCCGATCACCACGACGTTGGCGATGTAGAACATGCCCGCCCAGAAGAGGTCCGGATCGATTCCTTGCGACACAAGCTGGGCCAGCAGGATCGCGCCGGTTGCGCCGAGCGTCAGCAGTAACGTCGCCTTCGCACGCAAACGCAGAAAACCGAATTGATAGAACAGGATCAGGTAGAAGCCGACGAAGAAATGGGTGTAGTTGAAGGGCCGTGGTGCGAGGAAAGTCTGCACGGTCAGGCAGACGAACATGACCGCCATCCCGGACAGCATGACCCGATGCGCAGTCTCATCGCGCACGAACGTCGGCCGGAACGACAGCACGATTGCGGCCGTTGCGGCGAGCGTTCCCGCGACGCGGAAAAAGAAGATCTCGGCGAAGTACGGCCGGAATGCCTCGCTATGACGCGCAAGACTGATCTCCCACCAGCCGAAGCACATCCACACCAACGTACCGAGAATGATCGCCGCGCGGCGGAAATCGGCGAAACCGCGTCCATATTCGATGGTGAACTGGCGCTCGACCTCGGGGTCGGCGAAACGCGCGGGCCAGCACAATGTTTCGACGAGCCGCGCGATGAATGTCGCGAGCGCGGGCTGCTGTTGCAGGCGTTTCAAGGCAGACGCCTGCGGCAAGCTGAACAGGTTCATCGTCGTTGGTCGCGATCGGCGCTGGCCGGGCGCGTTGATGAAGGTAGCTCAATCATTCTAGGTCGCGCCTTCCCCCCGAACAATCGGCGCATCGGTGCCCGCCGGGCGGCGTACGTTTTCGACGCTCGAGTCCGCGGCTTATTCACTGATCATGTAAATCGCCGACACGAGGACATAGCCGGGAATGCGCGGAAATGCCGACGCATCCATCGCCCGCGATCCCGGCTTTCCTCATATGGAAGCGGCTGTCGGGCACGGCCAAGGCCGAGGGCTCATTGGGCGTGAAAAGCGATCTCTGCGTGACCTACCTGCAATTGAAACGGCTCCGCTTGGGGGGAGACGGTCCCCCCGGAGTGTGGGTTTTGCTCGAAGACGGTTCGGTCGATAGTGAAGCTCATCGAGAGACGGCCGCTCCTCGACCGAACGTACCGTTTGACACACCCTCAACAGCACGAATGGACGACGCCTACAGCGCGGCCAGCAAGGAGGTACTTAACATGAAAAACCCGCTTATCAAACGCGCGGTGTTCGCCTTCGCAGCACTCATGACCCTCGAAGCTGCGTGCAGCATGGTTTTGGCTGCTACGCCCGTAGAGGGTGTCGTCATCGCGGGTGCGGATGCATCGGTGACGGCGAGCATGGACTCCCATGGCGCCCAGCCAGCGGACGTCAACGGAGGCCGGCTTACACTGACGCTGCAAACACCGTCAGGGGGAACGTCGCGGCTCACTTACGTCAATGAAGACGGTTGGCGGCTTGAAGAGCGCGCCGTGCCATTGAAACAGGACGAAGCGCGAATCACTCCCGCGTCGACTGAGCGACAACAGGAGGCGGCAAGATCGGATCGGCCCATGACCGTTTTCATCGACGGTCCGTCGGGCTTCACTTATGTTTGGGTAGCGGATCAGGGATGGAAGTTTGTCGGGCGATTGTCCGACCGGAATCGATGATCGATACGCAGGCATCAGCACGCAAGCGCGATGGGCGTTTTGCTTGATCGTTACGCGCTGGAGGTCGTGCTGCAGGAAGAAATCACTGGCTGGCTAAGCTGTGACCAACCCTAAGGCTTTTGGAGTGTCTGGCTTGGACTGGTGGGCTGCCAGAAAAGGCAGTTTGGCGGAGAGAGGGTCCGCCAGACTGTTGTCCTTTGTCGCAATCAGCCGGGAATTTTCACGTGTAATCAGTCGGTTATCGTTTAGGCGCGCCGTTAAATTATCCGACCCCATTGCTTTTTGTCGCCTTTAACCGTAAATTTTATGGTGGGTAGATTGGGGGGTAGACGAATGCCGAAGATTGCAAGAGAGCTGGGCGCGCTGGCGGTGTCACGCCTGACCGAACCCGGCTTACACATGGTCGGCGGGGTAGCGGGCCTGGCGTTACAGGTCACGCCGGGTGGCGCACGCTCATGGATCCTGCGCGTGATGGTTGGCGCGAGGCGGCGCGAGATCGGCCTCGGCGCGTATCCGGCCGTATCGCTCAAGACTGCCCGCGAACACGCCAGTGCGAAGCGCGAGGAGATCGGTCGTGGCGTGGACCCGGTGCTCGCGCGCAAGGAAAGTAATAGCCAGCTACGGGCCATGCAGGCGCGCGAAATCACCTTTGAAGACGCGGCGAAGCGCTTCATCGAGGCGAAGTCGGCCGAATGGAGCAACCCGAAGCATGCGAGCCAGTGGCGTAACACGCTTGCAGAATACGCCTATCCGTTGATCGGCAGGCTTCAGGTCGCGCATGTCGGCCGCGAGCATGTGCTCGCCGTGCTCGAACCCATCTGGACGACGAAGACGGAAACCGCGTCGCGGCTGCGCGGCCGGATCGAGAACGTGCTCGACTGGTCACGCGTCAAGGGCTATCGCGCAGGCGAGAATCCCGCGACGTGGCGCGGCAATCTGGACAAGCTGCTGGCCGCACCCAGCAAGACGAAGCGGGTTCGCAACCATCCGGCGATGGCCATCGACGACATGGGTGCATTCATGGTGTCACTGCGCGGCACGCTGACGACGGCCGCGCGCTGTCTGGAGTTTGCCATCCTGACTGCCGCCCGCTCGGGCGAGGCCCGCGGAGCAACGTGGACCGAAATTGACCTCGACAAGGCGGTCTGGCGCATTCCGGCCGAACGGATGAAGGCAAAGAAAGAGCATCGCGTGCCGCTGTCCGATGCGGCCGTGGTGCTGCTCCAGGCCCTGCCGCGTCCCGATGATGACGGTGCCCTCGTCTTCCCCAGCCCGACCGGCAGGACGCTGTCCGACATGACACTGCTGGCGATCCTGCGCCGCGCCGGACTGCAAGCTACGCCGCACGGCTTCCGTTCAACCTTCCGTGACTGGGCGGGCGAGCGCACGGACTATCCGCGCGAACTGGCCGAAGTCGCACTCGCGCACGTGAAGGGTGACGAATCCGAAGCGGCCTACTGGCGCGGTGACGTGCTGGAGCGGCGGCGGTGCCTGATGAACGACTGGGCCGTTTTCATAGCGACACCGCTTCCGAAGGGGGCCGTCATTCCGATGCAGCGAACGGCGTAGGCGCCGCTCCCATGCCAGACAGAATCGGCGACATCGGTGCGTGGGCACGTGGTGCCGCATGAACGCAGGCCAAACAATCCCAACGAAACAGGACCTCGGTGCATGTCCGAAATAAAGTCTGTCGCCGCAAACGTCGTCCAGGATTCCGGTCAAGACCGGGTTTCAGCCGCGGACGTTGATGGAGTTCCGGGCGTTCCAGCCGGCGAACCATACACAGTTGCAGCATGGGTGGACGTCGCGCCCGTGATGGCGCCGTCGGACCCCGGGTACGTCGTTGCCTGGTGGGCCGAAGCGATGAGCACGGAATACTGGTTCAACCGGAAGCAGACTGCGACGCCCGCGCAGGCGGCCCTCGTCTTCTGCAGGGTCAATCCTAGGGACTTCAGGGTCACGGAGCAGTATCGAGCGGAAGAAGTCGCAGAGACGAGCCTTGACGAACTCACGGTTCGGGATGCGGCTACCGGCAAGGTGACCGGGCGGAAGACCTTGGCCGAGGCATATCGGGAGCTCCGCTTTGCATTCGAGGCTGTACATCAGGCGAAACCCGCACCTGGCCGCACGATGTATCAGTGGCTTGAGATAGCCCAACGACGGGGGCTTACGTATCACCCGTGGGTCGACGCTTGGCGAAAGGCTGTCGAGCAGATCGCACGGGAATCGGGCTCGCACATCACCACCGGCGACTGCCTGGCTGTCATAGCGGCGATGCTGGAGACGATCAAAGAGACACGCGACATATCCCAAAGCAAGGTCATCGAGGAAATCATCGACGCCGACCTTGTGAAAGGCCTGCGCAAAGTGACACTCAATAAAGTGTTCGCAGCAGCCAACAGGGGCGACGCCGATGAAAGCCTTTCGGCCGCATGCCGGCGTTGTGTCAAGGTGCTGCTCTCTGTGCTCGAACTCAATGACCCGACCGGCCCAGCGGATCGGGCGGCGGTCATACAGGCGATTAGCGGACGACGTCCCAATCTGTCGACGACAAAAATCTTGGAGGTTCTCGCGGCGTCCTAAATGAGAATGTGGTGCATTTGAGGTGACTTGAGGTGCTGTGCAACGTCCGCCCCGATACGCTTCTCCCTGCCCGTCAATCCCGACGGGTACTGGAGAAAACTGATGGCTCACAAGACTGACCTGAAGACCTTCGACGCGTTGCCGGACGCGGCCTGCGTCGACGTGCGCACCGTGGCCGCGCTGTGCGCGTGCAATGTCGCCACCGTGTGGGAGCGCTCGAAGCGCGGCGCACTTCCCGCCCCGCGCAAGATCGGCGGCTCGACCCGCTGGAATGTGGGCGAGCTGCGCGTTGTCCTCCTTGGCGGGGGCGCAGCGTAATGGATCGTTCCTTTTCCTACACCCTCGCCCATCCAACGACGCCTGTGAGTGCATCCCGCGCTGCGGCCTCGCCGCCGGAAAGGCCCGCTTCGCCGCAGGTTCAGTTCGGGCATCTCCCCGCGGCCCTGAAGGCCGAGTCGTGCTGGTGCGCCTGGAAAAATGTACTGGACGGCCAGTGTCACAGGTGGGTCAAGACGCCGATCAACGCCGTCACGCGTCGCAGCACGAAGTCGAATCGCCCTGAGACCTGGAGCGATCAACAGACGGCATTCAAGGCGCTTCATCGTGACCGGTCACTGCCCGGCCTGGGCTTTTCCCCGGGCGGCAGCCCTACCCGAATTGACATCAATCTCCGTCACGATTTCTGCGGCGGCTCCAACGCCATCGCCTTTGACGTCCGCACGTGTTTCTACCAGAGCGGCATCCTTTTCTACCTTCAGCCGGTGGAGTTGCCGCGCGGTCGTCTCATGCGGCCGGCTGATTTGGTCGAACAACTGACGAGGAGCCCGGCATGAGGAATTCTTTTTCGGCTGACTTTCTCGCGCTCGATTTCCACAATACCCCTCGCGAGCTGTTGGGAGCACTCGACACGATCTGGGCAAGGTCGCGCTGGCTCGGACCCTTCCGTTTCTCCTATGGGTGGCGCGAACGCGCACTCGGCGTGCCGCCTTTGGCCGTCGATATCCCTTGCTTGCGCCGGGTGACCTCTCTCAGCGCCTACCGGGATATCGCGGATATTGTCGCAATGGAATTCGAGGGGTGGGGCCTGAGACCTGTACGCCATTTTTCCCGTCTTTCCCGTTTTTCTGCTGCGGTCACTGCCGGTATCTACGATCCCCCGTCCGCCCCCGGCGCAACGTTCGATCCGGATATCTGCTTCATGCTCGGTAACTGAAAGAAAGCGTCGGTCACCTGTGAGAAACAGGTGACCGGTATCTTAAGGATTACTTATCTTATAAATTCATGGCAGATAGCCAAATTTCCCCAACCCTTCCGGAACGCCTTCTGTCGGCGTCCACCGGCAAAGGGAACCTGGGTGTTGTCCGCCCTACGAAGCCGATCAGTTTCGACGCGCTCGAAGCGTTTGTCTCGAAGCCGATGCAAAACCCGATGTCGCATCACCACTTCATGGCTCTGAGCAAAGCGGAGCGCAACGCAGCAAAAACGGGCGATCCGTTCATCGCATGGGGTGCTTTCGACGGGCACAGGCGCACCCGTGATGCACTCAAGTATGGTTCGGCCGTGGTGCTCGATTTTGACGAGGACACGGCAGAGCTGTACCTTGCTCTGCTCCGGGGCGAGGTGCTCGCGCCCTTCGATTACCTGGCGCATACCACGCGCTCGCACACGCCGGAAGCACCGCGCCTGAGGATTATCATTCCCGGCGGGCGTGATATGTCGCGCGCCGAGCACCGCGCGGTGACACCCGCGATTGCCTCATTTTTTCGAGCAAAGCTCGATCCCAGTTCGGCGCAGGCCGAGCGCGCCATGTATTGCCCCGTGCAGAACCAGGGAGCCGAATATAAGTCCTGGTCGCACCGTGGCTGCGGCTACTTCAACCCTGACTATTTCCTGGCGAAGGCCAGCGCTGAAGCGGCGATGCTGATTGCGACCGAGGCGCGCAACGACGACGACTTCAGCTTCATGGAGATGAAGCAGCCCGATCTGCGTTGGACCCTGCAGCGCGTCAAGCACGAGTTGCTGCCGCAGCTCGATCCGAACGCCGCTGCATGGGATCGCGCCCGCTGGCTGAAACTCGGCATGATCCTGCATCACCAGGGCGAAGGAGATGACGAATGGCTCGAACTGTGGGACCACTGGTCGGCGCAAGACGAGCGCGTCAAGGATGACGGCGAACCGATGTATAAGCCGGGCCTGTGCGAAAAGGAATGGGAAAGCTTCGGCCGCACGACGAACGTCGCGACGATCGGCACGCTCGTCATGTGGGTCATCCGCCATACGGTCATAATGACCTTGTACTGGTTCTGGCTGAACGGCGCGAGCGTGATTGCCTCGAGCAGTTCGTTTGCAATGCGCGTGTAGCCTTGCTCGAGCTGCGGCGAGCGGTACTCCGGCATGTGGATGACGTCGGCGAGTGCCATGTTAAGCAGCCGCCCCCAACTTCACACGGTAGATGTTCGTCCCCATCACGGGGAAAACATCCAGTAGACCCGCTCTTTCCAGATGCAGGATCTGCGCGCGAACGGCCGAAGCCGACAACCCGCACTTCGCCGACAGAACACGGATGGATGGCTCGCACTCGCCAGTCGACTGAACGGCGAAATCGGCGAGCGCCAGCAGAACGATCTTCGGCGAGTGCTTGAGGTCCTTCTGCCAGGCGAGATTGACGAGGTGAAAACTCATGCTGCGGTCGCTCCATTGAGCTTGTGTGCCATCCACTTTCCGGCGATCCACTCGACGCCTTTGGGTGTGAACCGTGTTTGATTGAATGCGTAGGCGTACTCGTCCTGCGTCACGCCAGCTTTGATCTCGAATCGACCCGCATCGATGTGTGGCTGGTATGGAACGAGCCGGCCACCCAGCTTGTAGACAATGTCGGCATCTGGGAGGAATGCGCGGAATTCGGTCTCCTTCGCGCCGAGCAGCTTGCACACCTCGCGGAAACCCTTGCTGCCATCCGCCTCAACGTATCTGCCAACGAACTCGACGGCGGGCTTCTGAGCCGCAATCTGCGCGGCCTGCTGCTCAATCTGTTCCGCTTGTTCGGCCGCGAGACGCAGAGCGCCGGACAGGGTCGAGGGGACGTTGAATGTGGGCGCGGCGACCTTGGCCTCAAGTTCCTGCCAGCGATCAACCAGGCGTGCGGTGAACTCCGGCGAGAGCTGCGCGACGATTACATAGCTGTCGCGCTTGCCGATTCGGTATTCGGTGACCCCTTGGCCGAGGTGGTTTTTAACTTCCTCAAATTGAGGAAGTTCGATCACGCCACGCTCCGCGAGTGTTTCGACAGTTCGCTTCACGTTGTCGTGACGCTTTTCGACGAGCTCGGCGATTTCCCGGCTCGACATCGTAGGACTACTAACGCATGAGATTTGATTCATGGTGCTTCTCTCCGTACTGGCTGGGACCTATTGGCTACTTGATGTGGGCCTAATTCAGTCCTCGTCAGGACCTATTCCCGCCACGACATTCAGCCGGGCCCGGTGTAGCCTTACAACATGGTCGCGCCCGTGGATTCGGATCATTATCATTTCGCGCAAAAACTCGGCGACGTTCAGGCCAGCCTCGAAAGCAATACGCTCAAGCGCCTCTTTTTCGTCTTCGGGGATTTTCGTCTTGACTTCAGCGGTCAGCTTGCCGATCGCATTGCTAGTCGTTCCGCGTGCCATGCCGTCACCTATCTGTCTGTCGTTCACTCTTTTGGTCCATGTTATGGGCCGCTCTCTTCTAATTTCGCTCGCCTTTCTGGCGTTTTATGCTGCCCGGTCGCAATTTATGATCTGGGTTAACCGACTGCGCGCTTCAGTGCACAGTCTTTCCGGCATTTGGGTGAGGGTTCCGGCTTTCGCCAGTAGAATTGGTAGTTCTCACACAACCATCCTCTACGGGAACCCTCATGGTTACGGAAATATTCAAAGCAAAAGACGAAGACGGGAACATCTATCAGGTTGTCGCCTACCGCACCGTGATTCGCAATGCAGATCCACCGATTTACAGCACTCCCGAGTTCCGACTTGCGGATGGTCGACGGCTTACACCTGTGGGGGATGGCAATCGAACATTCGAAATCCTCCTGACCGGCATCGTGATCAAACTGATCTAGCGATCACGCAGGATCCACTCGCGCGCTGTCGAACCGAGCGTCGTCACGTCGATCTCCCGGCCGTATTTCGCTGCGAGGTATTTCCACAGCTCCAGTTCGATGGGCAGCGGGATGGTCAAGCTATTAATACGGATCGCTGCGGCCTCATATTGGATCTTGCAGGCGCGGCTGACGGCCAGATCAAACGTCACGACCGGCACCTTATTGGCCTCGACGATGCTCGAAACAGCCTTGACGCACGGAACCTCGACACCGTCGACCATGACCTTGCCGAGGCCTGCGCCATTCACGTCAATCGTTACGCTGGAACCACTCTGTTTTTTAGTCATTTAGACAGCCTCCTTGATGCAGTTAGTCAGGCTGCGGCCGGCTCAGTCGGCTTTAACTTGCCGGCCTTCAAGGCGGTATGCAGTCGAAGGATCGCGAGCAACGTGGTTGAGGAGCAGCGTTCCTGACCATTTAGCAGGCGGTTCACGGTTGGCTGAGATACGCCGAGTGAAGCCGATAACGCGACTTCCGTCATGCCGGTGAAGTTCTTGATTTCCGCGAGCATGTCGCGGGGAGGTTGGGCGTCCATGTTCGGGGGTCCAAAGGTTATCAACGCCCACACAGTCTATACGTCTATGAATAGCTCTGTCAATGCATCTGCGGATAAATGTTTGAAGCCTGAATATGCGCGGGCGTATAGTCCGGCCATGAACATTGGCGATAACCTAGACAAGGCCATGAAGGCCCGGGCGATCGAGAGCCAGAAAGCTCTTGAGCGACTCTCAGGCGTGCCTCAGCCGACTATCAACCGGATCCTGAAGGGAAATACTCCTGATATCGGAACCGCCAAGAAACTGGCTGATGCACTTGGCATAAGCGTTACGTGGCTGATTGATCAATCCGGCGTCGGGCCCAATTCATCGATAAGCGAGGCAAGAGAGCCTCTTTCCGACGTAGCGGAATCATTGATTCGGTGTGTCGAGCGCCTGGACGGCCTCGGAATCGTCGGACGAAAGGTGCTTGCGGGGCACCTCGAACTTCTGACGCTTGCAGGCCAAATGTTGGGAATGCAGGATGTCGATGTGATCCGCGAGCTGCGTCTACAAGAGCAGAAATTGGCGGATCACGTTGATCAAGCCAGAGGTCCAAATGCCGCAAGAACTCATGAGAGAAAGAGGCGTAGTTGATCTATCAACCTACCGTCAAAGGCGCGTCAAGACGTCTATCCCTATACCGGATGCAAAGCCAGTACCGAAAGACGCCGAAGATGCCCTAGACGAAGTCGCTCGACACCTTCTCATGGCGGTACGGGTCATCACGGCCCGGGAGGACTGACCCGGATTCAGCTCCGCATGGAAGCCCGCAACGCGCGGGCTTTTTTTCGCGCGAGTCTATTCATAGATGCATTGACAATATATTCGTCGATGTATAGAGTGATCTCCATGGGCGCACCACTTAGCGCCCTTGGAGACCCGAAATGAGCAACCTAACTGCAGACCAAGTTATCTCGATCGCCACGCGATTCATCCCGTCCGGCCAACTCGTTGCATTTGCAAATGCGATGAATCAGGCGGAGAGCAACGAAGTGCACGACGCGACTTGCCGTAACCCGGATTGCCGTGAAGGGGATGTGGCGCACGAGACGCCGGAAGGAATCGTAGGGCTCCCGTGCAGCTGGTGCGCCGCGTGATCGTTTTCACCATGCTCAAGATCTGGTTTGACTTCGTCCGTGCGCTGCAGACGGCGTTCTACATGTCGCAGATTGATTCAAAAACTTTCATGTCGTGGCGGCCCGAGGGAATTCAGGGCGTCGCTTCGATTCCCGGGTGCTAGACCATAGGAGACCATAATGAAATACGCACCTGCAATCCTCATCGTCGTCGCGTCAGTATCGATCATCGGTTATGCCGTTTTCAGCGGTCTGAATACGGTCTCCGAGCGCATCAACGCTGCTCTTACCGTCCAGGTGAGCAAGTGAACGCCCGCAAGGCAATGCACCGGGCCGCGGCGAAGAGTCTCGACGGCCACGTTCGCTTCCTCGCGTTGGTAGACCGAACTTTGATGGTGATGACACTCACTGACATCGCTCACCGCCCTCGTGCCCGGATTCAGGCGGCGTTCTCGGCCGGCAAGCTTGTGACCCCGCGCTAACGGAGAGAAGTCTTGAGCCAAAACGCTAAAGATTTGCTCGAGCTGCGCCACGATGACCCGACGTCGATCGAACTGATACGGCTGGCGCTAAATATCATCGCGCCGGGCGTCAAATCGCAACTTGAAGGAGGTTGAAGTGAGCACCCAACAACGACCGCAGCACACCGCCGGGACGCGTACGTTCGATGAACTCGACTATTTCACGCGGGACGACCGCGTCATTGGCGCCTAACGGAAAGGATTTACCGCAGGAAACCGGAGCGCGTGAAGCCGCTTCGTTAAGAGAAAGGCCCCGAACGCACAATCCGCGGCGGGAACGTTCGGGGCCTTGTGTGGCGCGTCCGCGGTGTTTAGCGCCGCAGACTAGACGCGCGGCGCTGACCGATACCGGAAACTCCCGCAATCAGAAACAAGGAGAGGCATTCATTGGGCACTCGGGCAGTCTGAGAAGATCGTCCGCAGTGGCCCCGTCGCACCCGGTCCTGAGGAATTTGTGGCCTTGCGGGGTTTGCCAGACGAGCACATCAGCAGTCTGGCCATCTCCGCCAACATAGAACTTCCACTTACCCGTTTCAATCCCGTTAATAGCGTCTTTCTGGCTGATCTTCCACCTACTCCCGTCGGCATTCTTTCCGCCGATATGCGAAATAGCCTCGTGCCTACCCTCCTTATTCGTCTTGCTGATGCAGAAAACCTTAATACGCATTGCCATACCCCCAATCTTTATGATGGATTTTGATATTGTATGATCGTGCACATTAAGGAATTACAGGTTTACCTGAGGCTTTAGTTGATGTGCATTAACGTACATTAATACATAAAGCCGGTTTAACGAAAACAAAAATGATTTTCAATGCTTTCTGCGAAATCAGATTTCAAATACGGAATAATCCGCACCGATGCTGACGAGGCCCGCAGCATGCGTCTAGGACCCGCTCGAGTTAGAGCGCCGCCAAGGCAGGTGAGTTCAACTCACACCCTTTTCGTCGGCGTCAAGGCGTCGCATCGTCTCGCCGCAATTTTCGTGATAGCTTGCCATTTCCTCAACTACACCAGAACGGGTATTTAAATGCCATTAAACGAACTTGCGGCGCGTGAACACGCAATTGCAACTTTTCACAAGCTCATCGAATCCCAGTCCATTCAGCTATCAGCTGCCCCCATCGGAATGGGCCAAACTCATGAAGGTCGGGCCCAAGGCGACACCGAATATCTCGCCGAGCTATTCAAGGGTCTCGTGGAGATCTATCGTAAGGCTCCGTGACGAAGTGTCGTTCCAGCGTCACTGGTGCTAGCCGGCGAAGTCTGACGCACGCTCAGCGCGACAGCCGGTCATCGCAACGATGGCCGTTAGCGCCCAGCCCGCATCGAGCGGGCTGTCGTCGAGGAGCCGCTCGAGCTATAGCCGTGTGAATTGTGAACTCACACCCTTTTCGTCGGTGTCGCGAGCTCGACCTCGAATCGATAGTCGTGCAGGAGACGGATCCGTCAGCCTACCCACCGCGCTAAACTTGACCTATCGCTTGTACCGCCTGGACATGACATGTTCGATAGACAGATGCACCGAGGCTTCAGCATCACGGTGACAGCGCGCGACGACTTACGCGGCGGCTCCAATGTCACGCTGCTTGTCGAGCGCATCTTTTCCCACCGGGACGACGTGCGCACCGGCGCGCCGATCGCAAAACCGGAGCACTACCACTCGATGCACCCCGCAACTGCGGCCGCCGGCCAAGCCATGCAACGAGCCAGGCGGCTAATTGACGAGGCGCTGGGTGAACGCGATCCGCTGGAAGGCGAGTAATTTTCAATTCGCAACTCTCCAACCCGGCCTGCAGCGCGCCTTGCCTAGATTTCAAATCTGGCCAAGCCAGCCGACTGGGCCACCCTTTCGGCAAGCCAGACATAGTCGAGCGCCGCGAGGCGTGAAACGTTTACCGGCACTGGGGCAGGCTGAGAAGGTTGTCCGCAGTGGTCACGTCGTGCCCGGTCCTGAGGAATTTGTGGCCTTCCGGCGTTTTCCAGACGAGCACATCAACCGGCTGGCCATTTACGCCGACATAGAAGCTCCACCTACCCGTCTCAATCCCGTTAATCGCGTCTTTCTCGCTGATCTTCCACCGGCTCCCGTCGGGGTTCTTTCCGCCGATATGCGAAATGGCTTCGTGCCTTCTCTGCTTTCTTGTCTTCCTGATGCAGAGAACCTGAATACGCTGCGCCATAAAACCTCCGCTCTTTATGATGGAGTTTGATATTGCACGATCCATCATGCGAGGGAATTGAAGGTTTACCCGTGACTTATGCGAGATGTATTGGCGCACATCAAAAGAGCTGGATTCCCGAAAACAAACGTGATTTTCAATGCCTTCTACGAAATCAGATTCTAAATCTCGAATTGATTTTTCAGCCAATGTCGCCGACGCGGGGGAGCTCTCCAAAACCGGCCAAGCTGGATCTTCATCACGGACCTACGATCCGGGTGAGTTCCTGCTCTACCCACTCTTCGAGAGGTTGCGCTCCAGCCCGTGGAGTTCCTTGGATCTGGAGCAGAATGCGGGCTGGCAGGTCATGAAGGGTGGGCGGCGCTTGACGGTTCCCCAGACCCGCATAGCCTTGGACGGTCGGAATCACGGCTCCCATGCGAAATGCGTTTCCGTTCTGACCAAGATGGTTCGCGACGGCATCGATAATCGCCTTTTGAGACCGGGCGATGCCAACCAGAAGCTCTGCCAATTGCTCGTTGGTAACAGGCATATTTCCTCCTGAGGGACAGTCAATGCTCTGTGGTTCAACCACGCCGACAGGGACCTTACTTCTCGAGATGGGCAAATCCGTCATCATCCGGCGCGGGCTAGCTGCCTGAGACGAACACTACTACAGGATGAGCCACGCGGTGCAAACTTGAGAGATTGACGGCAGCAACATCAAAGCAAGCATCACCGAATCTTACATGCTTGCTTTTTCGTATATTAGCGGCTAGGATGCAAGCATCCAAATTTCTGGGATGCTTGCATGAAAAAAGACGATAAGAAGCAGGTTGCGGCGAAGAAGACGGCCGGACGCGCCAAAGGCGGCGTTGCGCGGGCCGAATCGCTTTCGAGCGAAGAGCGCAGTCTGATCGCCAAGAAAGCGGCGGTTGCCCGTTGGGGCATGAAGCCGCCACAAGCGACTCACAGGGGTAGCTTCAAAGAAGACTTCGGGATCGATGTCGACTGTTATGTGTTGAATGACGAGCAGAAGACGGCCGTGATTAGTCAACGGGGAATGAGCGCAAGCATTGGCCTCAAGAGCGATAGTGGTGCGGCATTTCAGCGATTTGTGCAGGGCAAGGCCATCTCAAATGCCCTGGGCCTCGATCTCGTCGAAAAAATCAATAACCCATTGATCTTTAACGGGGTACCCCCGGGTCTCGACCAGCCACCGATGACCGTATACGGCTACGACGTCACCATTTTGATTGACGTATGCAAGGCGATTATCAAGGCGGAGGCGGATGGCCAACTGCAGTCTCAGCAGATGCACGTCGCGAAACAGGCGCACATCGTTCTGAATGCCTCTGCAAAGGCTGGCATCAAAGGTTTGGTCTATGCACTGTCCGGTTACGACGCGACTCGCGAAGAAATCGTTACGGCGTTCAAGCTGTACGTTCAACAGGAAGCGAAGGAATACGAGAAGGAATTTCCGCCGCAGTTATATAACGAGTGGTACAAGCTTTATCAGATTCCCAAATTCGAGCGCGGCCGGCCGTGGGAGTTTAAAAAGCTGACGCTGACTCATGTGTATTCCCCGTTGGCCCGGAGCAACGGCAAGCTCCTAGAGCTAATTCAGGCAAATAAGGCGAAGAGCGGCGATCGGACTAAAAAACTCCATCAATTTCTATCTGAGATAGGCACCCGCGCGCTCCGTACTCACCTTGGTCAGCTTTTAGGGATCGCCCGAATCTCCAAGTCAAAAGAGGAATACGAGCGACACGTCCGTACCCTCTTCGGCGATCAACAGGAATTTGATTTCGGCAATGAATAATCGCTCCTGGACTGAGCCGACGCAAGGCTCCAGGAGCAACAGCTGCGCGATCAGCTGTCGATGGCTTAGCCGCCGGTGACCTCGCCGACCGTTCTGTCCGTCGCGCCCTACCAGATGTCACTCATTTTCGTGTGCGGCGAGAAAGCTTCGCTGAGCGCCGCATAGAGGAATGAGTCGGCCTGCTCTTCGGTCAGGTCGAGAACGTCGATATTGTTGGCCTCGCAGAAGGCATCCATCGCGACTGATGCCGCTTCGATGGCGTAGTAGGCAACTTTGGGTTTTGTTCTTGGCTCATGACCGAGCATTCGGCACGGCAGATAAAAACTTGAGGGTCGCCCCGGCGCAGGGCGCAAACTGGAAGTAAAAAAACCCCGCACTGGGCGGGGTTCTCTCAGAAATGATGCTTGATGCCGGCCTGCTTCATGATGCCATTGGCCGTGTGCCGAGACTTGATCTTGCTGTCGACCGGAAATCGATGACCGCCCGGCGTTTCCCAGATGGAATGATCACCCCTTCCCTCTCGGTAGAACTTGCAGCCATTATCGCGCAGGATTTTTTTCACTTCTGGCGCGAAGTCCATCAGGCCTCCATTGCATGGGCAACGTCCTTGACCTCGACTGTAAACGGAACGTCCTGCCGTGCATCCTTCCCATTCGCGGCCAGTAGCTCAGGAATGAGCGCACGCAGTTTGCGAATAAGGGCTTCGAGCGTATCGGCTTCTGTAATCAGACCAGGAACGTCCTCGCTTTCAGCAACCCAGACGTCCGCCTCAGCGTCGTGAAACGCTGTAACTTTTACTTGTAACATATCGCCCTCCGCGAATCCTTGGGCATCCTTGGCTAGGTAGCCATCCTTCTTCGGTGAAAGGTATCGCCGCAAATCGCCGGCGTCTATAGGGTTAACGAAGCAGTCTTCGAAAAACTTCTCACGACGTGTCTGATTGACGACAACATTTCGCCCCATCTGCCGACGGACATGCATTCTGCATGCCACGCGTCGCCCCACTCTCAGTGATTTTCGCACAATTGCCGCCGGCACCGCTTCATCCTCTTTCCGCACGGCGAGGATGACAGCCCGCCAGGCTCGCGCATGCGGCGCCCGTGGTAAATAAGAGCGATTCGCGGCTGAGGAGTGGGCGCGCCAATGGTGGGCCGGATGGTGGACTGGCCGACTGATGTTCTGCAAAAGCCTTGTCGCATCGGCATCGTTGGCGGACACCGCCTCATTCGTAGGCAAATCGCTTCCCGGCGATGATCGCCCGATGCTGCCCGCAATGGCACAAGCCGCCTGATTGGCACAGCGAGGAAACTTGATAGGCCGCAAGGCCTTGTTGGAAGGGTGGCGGAGAGACGGGGATTCGAACCCCGGATAGGCTATTAACCTATACACGCTTTCCAAGCGTGCGACTTAAACCGCTCATCCATCTCTCCGGCGGGGAGCCGAATTATAGCAAACTTCGCGCCGTGCGCCACACCCCCGCCAACGCCGCGAGAAAACCGCCTACGGATGCCGGATATAGTCGACCAGCGCGATCGTATAAGCGTCCGCTTTGCGATCGATCAAACTCACCCCGATCGCCACGAGAAACCCCGCCGGCACGCCGAACACGCCCGAGCTGATCGGCTCGATGCCGAACCAGCGCGCACCCGTGAAGCCCGTCATCTGCGTGAAGAACGGATACGTCGACACGATGTAGTAGATGCACACGACGAGCCCCGCGACCATCCCCGCCACCGCGCCGAGGCGCGTCGTGCGCTTCCAGAACACGCCGAGCACCAGCGCCGGAAACAGACTCGACGCCGCCAGCGAAAACGCCGCGCCGACCAGAAACAGAATATTCCCCGTATTCAGCGACGCCACATACGACGCGAACAGCGCGACACCCAGCAGCAGAATCTTCGAGATCGTCACGCGCCGCTGGCTCGACGCATTCGGATCGACCATGTGGTAATAGACGTCGTGCGACAACGCATTCGCGATCGTCAGCAGCAGACCATCCGCGGTCGATAGCGCCGCCGCCAGCGCCCCCGCCGCGATCAAGCCCGACATCACATACGGCAGCCCCGCGATCTCGGGCGCCGCGAGCACGACCATATCGGGCTGCATCTGGATCTCGCTCCAGCGCACGATGCCGTCGCCGTTCGTGTCGGCAAGGCTGATCAGGCTCGGTTCGACCTTGCGCCATTGCATCAGCCACTGCGGCAGATCGGCAAAATGATGGCCGACCAGATTCGACAGGATCTCGTACTTGATCAGCACCGCGAGCACCGGCACGGTCAGATAGAACAGCGCGACGAAAAAGAGCGTCCACCCCACCGAGCGGCGCGCCGACGCGACCGACGTCGTCGTGTTATAGCGCGTCAGGATATGCGGCAGGCTCGCCGTGCCAAGCGACAGACACAGCAGCAGCGACAAAAAGTTACGCGCATGCGTGCTCCGGTCTTCATCGGCGACAGCAGGAAACGGTTCGTGCATTGGCACCGGGGCGGTCGCCCGCATCAGCATGTCGTCGCGCTTCTGGCTCCAGACGATCTGCGCAGCGGCGGCATCGCGCGGAAACTGTTCGAGCGCACGCTCACGTTCCTTGATCTCGCGCAACGGACCGTTATGGCGGCGCAGATCGCCGACCTCCTGCGTGAGCCGCTGCTTCTCGTCGATGAACGATTGCGGCAGCGTATCGAGCCGCATCTGCATCAGCGCGGCACGGCGTCGATAGTCGTCGCGCACGCGCTCCTCGAGCGGCGCGTCGCGCACCTGTTTCTCGAGCCCTTCCATGCGCTCCATCAGGCGCCCATAGCTGAATTGCGGCACCCAGCCGAGGCCGTCCTTGTGGGCGATCATCGACACCGGGATCAGCATCGCGAGGATCAGGATGATGTACTGCGCGACCTGGGTCCACGTCACCGCGCGCATGCCGCCCAGAAACGAGCACACCAGAATGCCCGCGAGCCCGCAGAAAATGCCGACCGCGAAATCGACGCCGATAAAGCGCGTCGCGATCAGCCCGACACCCTGAATCTGGGCGACCAGATAAACGAACGAGCACAGGATCGCGGCGAGCGCCGCGAGGCCGCGCACCGCGTTGCTCGAATAGCGCGTGCCGAGAAAGTCGGGAATCGTGTAGCGCGCCAGCTTGCGCACATACGGCGCGAGCAGGAACGCAACGAGACAATAGCCGCCGGTCCAGCCCATCAGGTACGCGAGGCCATCGTAGCCGGTCGCGTAGATCGAGCCCGCGAGACCGATGAACGACGCGGCCGACAGCCAGTCGGCCGCGGTCGCCATGCCATTGAACGCCGACGGCACGCGCCGCCCGGCCACGTAGTATTCGACCAGATCGGACGTGCGCGACAGCACGCCGATCACCGCATACACCGCGATCGGCACGAACAGGAACACATAGCCGATCCACACGCCGGGACCGGTGCTGCGCTCGATGCGCCACATCACATAGACGAACAGCAGAAAGCCGAGCGTATAGAGCGTGTACGAGCGGATCAGCCGATGCGTGAGCTTCATCGGTTCAGCGTCCGCGCGCGGCCGGCGCATCCGTGCCGACGTTGACTTCATCGTTCGCGCCGCGGGTGGAATCCGCGGCGGGAGCGCTTGCGGCATCGCGCTGCGAATCCGCTTCGAACGCGCGCTGCAACTGACGATCGGCGCGCTGCATCAGCACGATATAGACGACGATCAACGCGAGGTAGATCAGGATCGCGCCCTGCGCGCCAAAGTAGAACGGCAGGCTGAAGCCGCCAACGCGCACCTGCGCGAGCGCGGGCGCCAGCAACGGCACGACGAAGGAGACGAAGAAACCGAGCGTCATCAGCACCGCGATCAGCGCGAGGTTGAAGCGCCAGTACTTGCGATGCGCGAGCGCCATCGCCGCCGAGACCGGAGGCGGTTCGGGCGGGGGGTTCAACGTGGCATGGGAGGATAGGTGCGGCGCGGCCATGCGCCTATGTATCAAAAAGGCAACGGCGAGGCAATTGGGATTGTCCGCCCAATGACATGGTGCAGGCCGTCCGCTCGAACGACGGGTCTGCTCGATACACCGGCAGGTGTGTCGATCGACACACCGCCGCCGTCCAGCGGACCCGCTTACAACGCTTTAAATCGACTCGCCGAGCTGGTCGAGAATCGCCGGGTTTTCCAGCGTCGACACGTCCTGCGTAATCTCCTCGCCCTTCGCGAGCGAGCGCAACAGACGACGCATGATCTTGCCCGACCGCGTCTTCGGCAGGTTCTCGCCGAAGCGGATGTCCTTCGGTTTCGCGATCGGACCGATCTCCTTGCCGACCCAGTTGCGTAGTTCGTTCGCGAGCTTGACGGCCTCTTCGCCTTGCGGACGCGCACGCTTGAGCACGACGAACGCGCATACCGCCTCACCGGTCGTCGCATCGGGGCGGCCCACCACGGCAGCTTCCGCGACGAGCGGATTGGCGACCAGCGCCGACTCGATCTCCATCGTGCCGAGGCGATGGCCCGACACATTCAGCACGTCGTCGATGCGGCCCATGATCGTGAAGTAGCCGGTTTCCTTGTCGCGCACCGCGCCGTCGCCGGCGAGGTAGAGCTTGCCGCCGAGTTCCTCGGGGAAGTAGCTCTTCTTGTAGCGGTCCGGATCGCCCCACACGTTGCGCAGCATCGCCGGCCACGGACGCTTGACCACCAGAATGCCGCCCTGCCCGTTCGGCACGTCCTGGCCCGTTTCGTCGACGACCGCGGCCATGATGCCCGGCAGGGGCAGCGTGCACGAACCCGGCACGAGCGGCGTCGCGCCGGGCATCGGCGCGATCATGTGGCCGCCGGTTTCGGTCTGCCACCACGTATCGACGACCGGACAACGGCCGCCGCCGACGTTCTCGTAGTACCACACCCACGCTTCCGGATTGATCGGCTCGCCGACCGTGCCGATGATGCGCAACGTCGACAGGTCGTAGCTCTTCGGATGCACTTTCGCGTCGGCCTCGGAGGCCTTGATCAGCGAGCGGATCGCCGTCGGCGCCGTATAGAACAGCGTGACCTTGTGCTTCGCGATCATCTGCCAGAAGCGTCCGGCGTTCGGATAGGTCGGTACGCCTTCGAACATGACCTGCGTGCCGCCGAGCGTCAGCGGTCCGTACGTGATGTAGCTATGGCCGGTGATCCAGCCGATGTCGGCGGTACACCAGAACACGTCGGAGGGGCGCCAGTCGAAGGTCCACTTCAGCGTTTGCGCGGCCCACAGCAGATAGCCGCCAGTGCTGTGCTGCACGCCCTTCGGCTTGCCGGTCGAGCCCGACGTATAGAGGATGAAGAGCGGATGCTCGGCGTCGACCCATTCGGGCGCGCACTGGTCCGACTCGCCCTGCGTGAGTTCGTGCATCCACAGGTCGCGCGCCGCGTCCCACGCGACCTTGCCGCCGGTGCGCTGGTACACGATCACGCTCTTGACCTTCTCGCAGCCACCGAGCGCGAGCGCTTCGTCGGCGATGCTCTTCAGCGGCAAGGCCTTGCCGCCGCGCATCTGTTCGTCGGACGTGATCAGCGCGACCGCGCCGACGTCGACGAGCCGCTCGTTGAGCGACTTCGACGAGAAGCCGCCGAACACGACCGAGTGCGTCGCACCGATACGCGCGCATGCCTGCATCGCGACGACGGCCTCGATCGACATCGGCATATAGATGACGACCGGATCGCCCTTCTTCACGCCGCGTTTTTTTAGCGCATTCGCGAAGCGCGATACGCGTTGCAGCAGATCCTGATAGGTGACGTTGGTGACGGTGGCGTCGTCGGCTTCGAACACGATCGCGACGCGCCCGCCATTGCCCGCCTCGACGTGACGGTCGATGCTGTTATACGACGCGTTCAGCTGGCCGTCCTCGAACCACGTGTAGAACGGCGCCTTCGATTCGTCGAGCACCTTCGTAAATGGCTTGTGCCAACTTAGCGTCTCCTTCGCAAGACGCCCCCAAAAGCCTTCGTAGTCGCGCTCCGCTTCGGCGGCGAGCGCCCGGTACGCGTCCATGCCGGAGATCGTGGCACCCTTCGCCGTGTCAGCGGAGGGCGGGAAAACGCGGCGTTCCTGAAGAACCGATTCAATCGCAGACATCGACAACCCCTTGGTGAAGATGAAAAACGGAAAAACCTGTACCGGCGCGCATCGCGCGCGCGGGACTTATCCTGTTCGAGCCGCCACGAGCGGCGCTGTCTCCCACCTCGCAATGCCGTCAAACGCGCGTGCGTGCGGCATCGCAACATCCGTGCTTGCGGGCGCCCTGCTCGATCCATCACCCGCGTCAGGCTCAACCATAAGCGCCGCAACTTACCGGCCACTTACGTGCATCGTGTTGATCTGCAAGCGAAAACCCTTAGATCGGGCGGGCCACCGACGTGCTTGCACGTTGATCAGACGAGATGCGCGCGGAAAAGATCGCCCGTTCTACGTTCATCCGCAGCACATCGCATGCCGCTGATGCGAACTGGATGCACCGCCAGATCGCTTGCTTTCGCACACTTACGCTCTATCGCACGGCCTCTTACAATGACAATGCTAACTGAACTAGCCGCCCGGATTCCAGCTTGAATCGCTACGCCCTGCTTCTCATTACCTCGATGCTGCTGGTCGGCAGCAATGTCGGAATCGGTAAATCGATCGTCGCCTTCGTTCCCGTCCCGCTGTTCGCGCTGCTGCGTTTCGTGATCGCGATGGCCGTGCTATGGCCGCTGCTGCGCGTGACAAAACTGCGCCGCGTCAAACGCGACGAATGGATCAACCTGTTTTTGCAAGCGCTATTCGGCACCTTCGGCTTCACGCTGCTGATGCTCAACGGCGTCGCGCGCACCAGCGCGGTCGCGGCCGGCGTGATCACGAGCACGATTCCGGCGGTCGTCGCACTGCTGTCGTGGCTGATCCTGAAGGAGCGGCCGGATGGCCGCGCGATCGCATCGATCGTGCTGGCGATCGTCGGCGTCGTCGTCATCAATGTCGCGCACGGCGAGGCGGGCGCGTATGCGACGGCCGGCACCGGCTCGCTCGCGGGCAACTTCATGGTGCTCGGCGCCGTGTGCTGCGAATCGCTGTACGTCATCCTGTCGCGCCGCCTCACGCAGACGCTCGCGCCGATCGACATCTGCGCGTACACGCATCTGTTCGGCCTGTTGCTGATGCTGCCGCTCGGCGCCGGCGCGCTCGCGCATTTCGACTATCGCGCGGTGCCGTCGAGCGTCTGGATGCTGGTGCTGTGGTACGGGCTGTCGGCGAGCATCTTCTCGTTCTGGCTGTGGATGAAAGGCATCCGCCACGTGCCAGGCAGTCTCGCCGGCGTGTTCAGCGCGGTGCTGCCGGTCGCCGCGGCGCTCTACGGCATCGTGTTCCTCGGCGAGCGGCCCACGCTCGCGCACGGCATCGCGCTTGCCTGCGTGGTCGCGGGTATCGCTCTCGCGAGCCTGAAGGCGCGCAGCGTGCCGCCGGTCGCATCGTAATTCCAGTATGGCCGGCGCGCTGCCCGCCGCGGAGCAGCAGATTCGACCGACGCTGTACAATACGGCGCCCGACGCGAGTCTCGCGTTCCTTCGATGGCCGCGCCCCGCGCCGCCGTCGGCGCCTGGCCCGTGTTACATCACCCCCGCTTCATCTGACCGTTGCCTATGTCCGCTTCGCGACCCGCCTCTGCCCGTCCGCGCCGCCCTATGCGCGCGCTGCCCCACCTCGTTTTCATGAGCCGTTGGCTGCAGGTGCCGCTGTATCTCGGGCTGATCGTCGCGCAGGCAGTCTACGTCGTGCTGTTCCTGAAGGAAGTCTGGCATCTGGTGTCGGACGCGATGAAGCTCGACGAAACCAGCATCATGCTCGTCGTGCTGGGCCTGATCGACGTGGTGATGATCTCGAACCTGCTGATCATGGTGATCATCGGCGGGTATGAAACGTTCGTGTCGCGCCTGGGCCTCGACGGCCATCCGGACGAACCGGAATGGCTCGATCACGTGAACGCCGGCGTGCTGAAAGTAAAGCTGTCGATGGCGCTGATCAGCATCTCGTCGATCCATCTGCTGAAGACCTTCATCAGCCCCGACCAGAACACGACGCACACGATCATGTGGCAGGTGATCATCCACGTCACGTTCCTCGTTTCCGCGCTCGTGATGGCGCTCGTCGACCGCCTCACCACCCACACGCATCCCAAGCATTTCGAAGAGCCCGCGGCATTGCACGCCGTGGGCGGCATCAAGGTTTCCACTCCCCTGAAGGCGCAAGACTGACCGCACGCGCTGCGATCCGACAACAAGCGCCTCCCCACTGAGCTAGCCATGACCGTCATCAAACAGGAAGATCTGATCCAGAGCATCGCTGATTCGCTGCAGTACATCAGCTACTACCATCCGCTCGACTACATCGAAGCGCTCGGCCGCGCTTACGAGCTCGAACAGAGCCCCGCAGCGAAAGACGCGATCGCTCAGATCTTGACCAACAGCCGCATGTGCGCCGAAGGCAAGCGCCCGATCTGCCAGGACACCGGCATCGTCACGGTGTTCGTGAAGGTCGGCATGGACGTGCGCTGGGACGGCGCCACGATGAGTGTCACCGACATGATCAACGAAGGCGTGCGCCGCGGTTACCTGAACCCGGACAACGTACTGCGCGCATCGATCGTGAGCCCGCCCGAAGGCGCGCGCAAGAACACCAAGGACAACACGCCGGCCGTGATCCACTACGAGATCGTGCCGGGCGACAAGGTCGACGTGCAGGTCGCGGCCAAGGGTGGCGGCTCGGAGAACAAGTCGAAGTTCGCGATGCTGAACCCGTCGGACTCGATCGTCGACTGGATTCTGAAGACCGTGCCGACGATGGGCGCCGGCTGGTGCCCGCCGGGCATGCTGGGCATCGGCATCGGCGGCACCGCTGAGAAAGCGATGGTGATGGCGAAGGAATCGCTGATGGACCCGATCGACATCCAGGACGTGATCGCACGCGGCCCGAAGGACTGGATCGAAGAGCTGCGCGTCGAACTGCACGAGAAGGTCAACGCGCTCGGTATCGGCGCGCAGGGTCTCGGTGGCCTGTCCACTGTGCTCGACGTCAAGATCATGGCTGCGCCGACGCACGCCGCGTCCAAGCCGATCGCGATCATCCCGAACTGCGCGGCGACCCGCCACGCGCACTTCACGCTCGACGGTTCGGGCGTCGCCAGGCTCGAAGCGCCGTCGCTCGACGCATGGCCGAAGGTGCACTGGGAACCGAACACGGAAACCAGCAAGCGCGTCGATCTGAACACGCTGACGCCGGAAGAAGTGGCCGGCTGGAAGCCGGGCCAGACGCTGCTGCTGTCGGGCAAGATGTTGACGGGCCGCGACGCCGCGCACAAGCGCATCGCCGACATGCTCGCGAAGGGCGAGAAGCTGCCGGTCGATTTCACCAACCGCGTAATCTACTACGTCGGCCCGGTCGATCCGGTGCGCGACGAAGCGGTCGGCCCGGCAGGCCCCACCACCGCGACGCGGATGGACAAGTTCACCGAGACGATGCTCGCGCAAACGGGCCTGATTTCGATGATCGGCAAGGCCGAGCGCGGCCCGGTCGCGATCGAGGCGATCAAGAAGCACAAGGCCGCGTATCTGATGGCTGTCGGCGGCGCCGCGTATCTCGTGTCGAAGGCGATCCGCAGCGCGAAGGTGCTCGCGTTCGAAGACCTCGGCATGGAAGCGATCTACGAGTTCGACGTGCAAGACATGCCGGTCACGGTCGCCGTCGATTCGAACGGCACCTCCGTGCACCAGACCGGCCCGAAGGAATGGCAGGCCAAGATCGGCAAGATTCCGGTCGCCACGGCTTAATGAGTCGCGATTAACGCCACTCAGATCAGTCGAAAAGCCGGGGCTGCGGTCCCGGCTTTTTTTTGCCCGCATCATGCATGCGCAAGGCGCCGCACGTACGAGGCCGCGAACGGCGCCAAAAGTTGTGACGGATTCTTGGCTTTTTTGGGCATGGCGTTTATTGTTGTTGGAAATTCAAGGTCCCCGAAAAAGGAAATAACATGCAAGGCGACAAGAAGGTCATCGAATATCTGAACGCGCAGCTGAAGAACGAGCTGACCGCGATCAACCAGTACTTCCTGCATGCGCGGATGTACGGCCACTGGGGCCTCGACAAGCTCGGCAAGCACGAGTACGACGAGTCGATCGGCGAAATGAAGCATGCCGACATGCTGATCGAACGGATCTTCATGCTCGACGGTCTGCCGAATCTACAGGACCTGCACAAGCTGCTGATCGGTGAGGAAACCAAAGAGATCCTCGAATGCGATCTGAAGCTCGAACAGGTTTCGCAAAGCACCTGCAAGGAGGCGATTGCCTACTGCGAATCGGTGCGCGATTTCATCTCGCGTGAAATCTTCACGAAGATTCTCGACGACACCGAAGAGCACATCGACTGGCTCGAGACCCAGCTCGATCTGATCGACAAGGTCGGTATCCAGAACTACCAGCAAAGCGCGATGGGCTCGGTCGAGTCGTGAGCGAGGCACGTTGAAGCATCCCGCGCGGTAGCGGCCCGACACCTGCCCAGCAGGCATTCGCGCCGGACCGTACCGCGTGGGCGATATACTTGCGCGCCTGCTCGCGCTTCGCCGCTGGCTCCCCCTGTTTCTTCGACCGCCACGTCACGATCGTTTTCTTCACTATGCCCGTCCCCGCGCCGTCCCCGACTGTCCGCAGTGTTGCCGCTGGCGCCGCGTCGCAGGCGCCGATCGGTATTTTCGATTCGGGGCTCGGCGGACTGTCGGTGCTGCGTGCGGTGCGCGCGCAACTGCCTGACGAGGCGCTGCTGTATGTCGCCGATTCGCTGTACGCGCCCTATGGCGAGCGCGACGACGACTTCATCACCGACCGCACGCTAGCGATCGGCGAATGGCTCGCCGCACGAGGCGCGAAGGCGCTCGTGGTCGCGTGCAATACGGCGACCGCGCAGTCGATCGCGCTGGTGCGCGAAAAGCTGCCGATTCCTCTCATCGGCGTCGAACCGGGCGTCAAGCCCGCGGCACTGCAATCGAAAAGCCGCGTCGCCGGCGTGCTGGCGACCCAGGCGACGTTGCGCAGCGCCCGCTTCCAGGGGCTGCTCGAACGCTACGCCGCCGATTGCCGCTTTCTGTGCCAACCCGGGCACGGGCTCGTCCAGGCGGTCGAGCGCTGCGACGTCGGCTCGGCCGAGCTGCGCGCACTGCTGCGCAGCTACCTGCAACCGATGCTCGACGCCGGCGCCGATACGCTGGTGCTCGGCTGCACCCATTACCCGTTTCTCGACGCGGCGATCCGCGACATCGTCGGCGAGCGGCTCGCGCTGATCGACACGAGCGTGGCGATCGCGCGCCAGCTCGAACGCGTGCTCGAGCAGCACGGCCTGCGCGCCGCCACGCCGGCCGCAAGCACGCCACCACCAAGCTTCTACTCCACCGACGACGGCATCCATCAGCAGCAACTGGCCGCCACACTGCTTCGGATCGAGGCCGTGGTCGAGCAGGTATCGATACCGTCCCGCCGCACGGTCGCATCGGATTCCCGCGCCGCGTAGCGCTAGATCAGGGCGCCCGCTGCCCGTTCCTCCGACGGAATCCATTCTAAGAGGCTGGTTTTGTTACAAAAAATCGCACGGGACGCTTGCCAAACGAACCAAACAAAATGATAATAATTCGCATTAAGGTTAGCTATGACGCCTGCCATGATCGTCTGTGTCTGCAAATCCGTTTCCGACCGCACAATCCGCTCCTCCATTGCGGACGGCATCGACTCGTTCGACGAGTTGCAGTTTGAACTTGGCGTCGCCTCGTGCTGCGGCAAGTGCGAGGAATCCGTGCGCGACGTGATGCTGCAAAGCGGCGTGTGCGCGAGTCGTTGCGGCGTGGTCGAGCGTCATCAGCAGGTGCAGAGCGTCGCCGAGGTTGTGCAGGTCACGTTCTACGAGCGCAAGGCAGCCTAAGTTAGCTAGCGGGGCGCGGTGCAAGCCGTGTCGGTGTGTCCAAAGCCCCCTACTTCATGCACGTTTAATGTAACGCTTAATGCGGCATTGAAAGAGTGCCGCATACCTGCAACACAACCGCAGTACAGTCCGCCATACCGCGTTATCCCACTGCCGTCAGCAAGCCAGTATTCGTACCAGCCAGCTAACCCCGCTCTCCCTTTCGAAAGGAGTCTGAGATGGAATTGCTGATTGGTTTCGTGACTACTTTGTTCATTTCGCTGCTGATTTTCCGAACATGACGATGTCCTGTCCACCGCGCCGCCTGAACGGTGCGCTGCCACACTGACCATGCAGGCTCCGCACCCCGTTACCGCAGGCGCCCCGCTGGCGTCGTCCGCCCGACCGAATTCCCGCGCACTGGCGGCCACCGCCGTGGTCGCCGTGGTTCACGTCGCGCTGCTCGCCGTGATCATGACGCTGCGTCACGAGCCTGTGCAGGTCGCGCTCGAATCGCGCGTGATGACCGCCGAACTGCTGCCGCCCGCACCAGTCGCCGCGCCGGTCGCGCTGCAATCGATCGCACCGCCGCCGCCTCAGCCGACGCCGCCCGTCCATACGAAGCCCAAAGTCCAGCCGAAGCCAGCGCCCACGCCGAAGCCGACGCCGACCCCGTTGCCCGAGGCCGCTGCGCCGTCGCCGACGCCCGTCGCGGCGCCCGATCCGACACCGCCCGCGCCTGCCGCACCAGCGACGCCGCCCGCCGCGGCAGCGCCCGCGATCGGCAAACAGACGATGGACATCAGCGCGCCAAAGAACGTGTCGCATCTCGATTGCAACATCGCCCATCCGGACTACCCCGCGCTGTCGCGGCGCCGCGGCGAGGCCGGCACGGCGTACGTCCATTTCGTGGTCGGCCTGACCGGCAAGCTCGAAGGTATCGAGTTGAAGAAGAGCAGCGGCTTTAGCCGTCTCGACGACGCGGCCGTCGCCGCCGTGCGCGCGAGCGCCTGCAAACCGTATCTCGAGAATGGCGAGCCCGTCAGGGCCGCGTACACCCAGCCTTTCAACTTCAATCTCACCGACTGAAACAAGCTTTCAAAAAACAAGGAATTGCGATGCAAAACTACGGATTGGCGCACGTGTGGGCGCAAGGGGATTTCGTGACGCGCGGTATCGCGCTCGCACTGTTGATCATGTCGGTGATGTCGTGGAGCGTGATCGTCGTCAAAGGCTGGAATGTGGTGCGTCTGAAGCGCCTGACGAAGAACGCCGAGCAGGCATTCTGGCATTCGGACGATCTCGCCGACGGCGTGAAGAAGCTCGGCGGCGGTGCCTCGACGCCGCATGACAACCCGTTCCTCGCACTCGCGCTGTCGGGCCAGGAAGCGGCCGACCATCATCACCAGACGCAGCCGCATCTGCATGACCGCATGGACGTGTCGGACTGGATCACGCGCTGCCTGAAAGACACGATGGACGAAAGCGTCGCGCGCATGCAGAGCGGTCTCGCGATTCTCGCGTCGATCGGCAGCACCGCGCCGTTCGTCGGCCTGTTCGGCACCGTGTGGGGCATCTATCACGCGCTGCTCGCGATCGGCGCGAGCGGCCAGTCATCGATCGACCAGGTCGCCGGCCCGGTCGGCGAAGCCCTGATCATGACCGCGTTCGGTCTGTTCGTCGCGATTCCGGCGGTGCTCGGCTACAACGCGCTGACGCGCGCCAATAAGGCGATCGTCGCGAAGCTGAGCCGTTTCGCGCACGGCCTGCATGCGTTCTTCGTAACGGGTGCCCGTCTGTCGTCGACCAAGCGCGGCGACGGCCTGCGTCTCGCGACCCGCGCCAACTGATCGACGAGGCATTCCGATGGCAATGAGCCCTTTCGCCGGAGACGATGACGACGGCCTGATGAACGAAATCAACATGACGCCGCTCGTCGACGTGATGCTGGTTCTGCTGATCGTCTTCATGGTGACGATTCCGGTGATCCGCCACGCGGTCAAGATCGATCTGCCGCATGCGAGCAGTCAGAAGGAAGACACGAAGCCCGCGCAGGTGACGGTGTCGATCGACGCGGACGGCAACGTGCTGTGGGACAACACTAAGGTCGACGACGCGGCGCTCGCCGCGAAGATCGCCGCGGCCTCGCAGGCGAGCCCGCAGCCGGAGCTGCATCTCGATGCGGACCGCAAGGTGCCGTACGAGAAGGTCGCTCAGGTGATGTCCGCCGCGCAGGCTGGAGGACTGACGAAGATCGGTTTCGTCACGCAGCCCAAAGCGAAGTAACGGGTAGCGTGACACGCGAAGCGGAACGCTCCTCCACGCGAAAACCATGTTGAAACACGGCCAGAAAGTAAAAGGCCTTCATCGTCGGATGAAGGCCTTTTTTGTGCGCGCTCGGCGCCTTCGGGCGGCGGGATCATTTGCCATCGGCCGAAGACTGATAGCTTTTATCACCGCATGCGAGGGCCGTGGTCGACACGGACAACGCGGTCAGCCCTATCAGGCCCGCTATGATAGCGGCCATGAGTTTTCGCATAGGAGACTCCTTAGCGAAAGGGATTTCACTATATTCCTGTGCGCGCGCGCATTCAAGCAAACGGCCATTGAAAGTAACCATAACAGGCCACGCTTAAATGCTAAAAGCGATTTGCGAAGCGCGATAGCGCCCGCAGCGTACCGTGCGACTCTTGAGTTTCCTCGAGCTTCTTATCAAGCCACCGTCGACGCAACCGGAGCCGCCGCCGCAACCGACGCCTGCGCCACCGTTTTGTTGCCGTGCGCCGGACACTCGCCCATGATGTGCTTACCTTCATCCGGATCGAGCATCTCGACCAGATAATCGACGAACGCGCGCACCGCCGGCACCATGCCCTGGCGCGATACGAACACCGCGTACAGTTGCGGCGTCGGAAAACTCCAGCCCGGCATCACCGGTGACAACAGCCCTGCCCTCAGCGCGGCGCCATACATCATCTCGGGCAATGCGGCGATGCCGACACCGGCCAGCACCGCCTCGCGGATCGTCATCAGATCGGCGGTCACGAGGCGCGGCTCGTGTTCGTGAGCATGGCGCGTACCGTCGGGCGAGATCAGGTTGTACACGTGGCGGCCGTCGCTCGTCGGTACGTCCAGTGTTTCGAAGCGGTTCAGGTCGGCCGGCGTCAGCGGCGGCGCATTCTGCTGCAGCAGGCTAGGCGCGCCGACCAGCATCTGCTCGGTGCGCCACAGCGGCCGCACGACGATGTTCGCGTTCTCCGGCGGATCGGAACGCACGCGCAACGCGACGTCGATCGAATCCTCGAACAGATCGACCACGCGATTGGTCACGCGCATCACGACGCGCACCTCCGGATAGCGGTGCATGAATTCCGGCAGGATCGTCGACAGAATCGTCTGCGAGATCGTGACCGGCACGCTGACGCGCACCGTGCCGCGCGGCGACGAGCGCAGCTGCTGCACGACATTGACCGCCGCCTGCGCTTCGCTGAGCATCGCCTGACAGTGCTGGTAGAACAGCTGCCCCGCTTCGGTCAGCGCGAGCTTGCGAGTGGAACGCTGCAACAGCCGAACGCCGAGCGACGCTTCCAGCTCCGTGAGCCGGCGCGACAGGCGCGACTTCGAGATGCCCAACACCCGCTCGGCGGCCGAAAATCCGCCATGTTCGACGACCTGCGAAAAGTACATCAGGTCGTTCAGGTTGTGTGAATCGATCTTCATCTCATCGTTCCATGAACAGAACAATCCATTGCTGAGGGGTGGCTGGCACCGCGAAAAACGGTCCCTATAATAGCTCCATGTTTCAGAAATAATGCTATTCCCCATTTTTCGAGGTGATATTGATGACTACGTCACGCACGATCGAACGCACGTTTCCGTCGGTTCGCACGGTGGAAGGCGGCGGATTCGTCGTTCATCGGCCGTTTCCGACGCGTCTCCTGATGGACTTCGATCCGTTCCTGCTGCTCGACGAAATGGGGCCGGTCGACTATGCGCCGGGCGAGGCCATCGGCGCGCCCGATCATCCGCATCGCGGCTTCGAGACGGTCACCTATGTGCTCGAGGGCCAGTTCGGCCACAAGGACTCGGCGGGCCATTCGGGCACGCTGCACGCCGGCGACGTCCAGTGGATGACAGCGGGCGCGGGCGTCGTGCATAGCGAAATGCCCGACCCCGAATTCACGCGCACCGGCGGCCGCGTGCACGGCCTGCAGTTGTGGGTGAACCTGCCGCGTCGCGACAAGATGATCGCGCCGCGCTACCAGGAGATCCCGTCGGCACGTATCCCTGTCGCGACGTCGGAAGACGGCCAGGTGCGCGTCAAGGTCATCGCGGGCGAAGCGCTCGGCGTCAAGGCCGCGATCGAAACGCGTACGCCGATCCTGTATCAGCATTTCTCGCTGCAGCCGGGCGCGACGATCCGTCAGCCGGTGCCGGCCGACTACCGCGTGTTCGCGTATGGGTTGTCCGGCAAGGGCGTGTATGGCGAAGGCGAGGCGCGCGCCGACATCGACGCGCGCACGATGGTCGTGTTCGCCAACGACGGCGACGCGGTGACCATCACGGCCGGCGACGAACCGCTCGAAGTGCTGCTGCTCGGCGGCGTGCCGCTGAAGGAGCCGGTCGTGCGCTATGGCCCGTTCGTGATGAATACCGAGGACGAGATCCGTCAGGCGGTGGTCGACTATCAGGCCGGGCGGATGGGCGCGATCACGCATTGACAGGCTAACGCGCGCCGCCAGATCGTCCCTCTCGGGGCGCGAACACCGGTAAATTCGGTCACAATATCGGCTCACGTCGCGCGGGCCGCGTTGATTGCAACAGTCCGCGGCGCGCGACCCAATATGATTCCTATCACAGGAGCGCGCATGGCAGAGCCCACCGTCACCGCCCACATCGGTTCGACGAATTTTCAGGTCGTGTTCGACGACGGCAAGCACACATGGATTGCCGACGAGCCCGAATCGCTAGGCGGCGGCGACCGCGGCCCGACGCCGGTCTCGCTGCTGCTGTCGAGCCTCGGCGCGTGCACGTCGATCACGCTGAAGATGTATGCGCAGCGCAAAGGCTGGCCGCTCGCGGGCGTACGGGTCAAACTGTCGATGGAAACCGGCGACGCGGGTTCGACGATCGACCGTCAGATCATGCTCGATGGCGACCTGTCCGACGAGCAGCGGGAACGGCTTTTGCAAATTGCCAATGCATGCCCGGTGCACAAGATCCTCACGCACACGATCTCGATCCGCTCCGCGCTCGCCGTCGCTTAACAGGCGCACCAGACGATGCATAGGACGGTCGGACGTCGCCCGTTCGGGCCACGGGCATTGCAATATTTTCATAGGACGCAGTCGACTTGAATTTCGAACACCTCATTCAGATCAACGATCCGTTGAATCCCCTCGTCGAATCGATGACCCGCGAGCAGTTGTGGGAAGGTCTCGTGTTGCGCGCCGAGCAGCCGCAACTGTTCGTGATGGGTCTCGACAGCTGCACGATCCTGTCGCGCGACGGCAATGTGCTAGAGCGTGAGTTGCACTACGGCCAGGCCACCGTGCGCGATCGCGTCACCCTGCGGGAAAGCGACAGCGTGCGCTACGACATCCTGCCGACCGCCGAGCACGTCGGCGGCTCACTGACGATGACGATCGAGCAACCCGACGAACTACAGCTGTTCCTGCGCTTCGAGTACGCGACCACGCTGCCCGTCTCGACCACCGATCAGGACGCCGTGCGGACACAGGAGATCGTCAAGTCCGCGTATCGCGAGAACGATATCGATACGGTGCGGCTGATCCGCCAGTTCGTCGCGACCAAACAGGAACCGGGACCGTTGCACTGAGAAACCGCGCGGGCGTCCTGCCCGCGCCGTCGCGGGGCCATGTCCACGATGGCCCCCACGGTCGTCGTCTAGCCGCACATTTCATTCAGCTATCAAAAGTCCAATCCGATCAATTTCGCGAGCTTGTAAATAGGAATGGTTATCATTTAGAATCCTCCCATCGAATCAACGAACAAGCTAAAACGAATGACCGATATGACTCGCTCCACCACGCTCAGCCCGCGCCGCTCAGCGGCCGCGCTGACCAGTCGCCCGAAGCCGTCGACGACGACCGCGCCCGCGGCGAAGCCCACCGCGGAACGCACCACCGGCCAGGGCGAGACGGCGGAACGGGTCGTGCGCAGCGACGCGCTGCTGCAAGGCCATAGTTACATCAGCATCGTGCACAACGGCGAGACGTACCGGTTACGTGCGACGCGCCTCGGCAAGCTGATCCTGACGAAGTAGCAACGCAACGCGAACGAAGTAAGTACTGGGTATTGTGGGGACCACCTCCGCGAGAGGTGTTAGGCAATAGCCAGCCACGACGGCTTGCACGCGAGAACTAGACCCCTTCGTGCAGACACCAAGCCAGCCGTCGCAGCCAGCCAGGCCTTTTTTTGGTTCTCACTCGAAAGCGGATGCGCGCACTGGCGCACATCGCTGGAGATGAAAATGAAAAAGCCGTGGGATGTTGCCATCCCACGGCTTTTTCTTTGCGCGTGCGCCTGCGTTCGCACCGAACGCAGGCCAGATACTTACTTCGACGCCCAGCCCCAGAACATCAGCCACCACGCGCTATTGACGACCGCCAGCGCCGCGACGAACCACAGCATCGCCAGCGCCCGCTGCACGAAGCGCTCGCTATAGCGACGCGTGACGAGCCACGCGAGCCATGCGCTCCACGCGCTGGCAATCACCAGAATCGCGATGCGCAGATCCGATGCCCACCACAGCGACACGTGCTCGGCGCGCAGCAATGACAGCGTCGTCGCCGATAAACCGAGGAACACGCCCGCGCCCGCGATCGGAATCAGCCCCTGCGTCAAGTGATGCAGCCGCGTTGCGTTGAAGCGCCCGAGCATGCGCGTGGCGCCCGCCAGCAACAGCAGCAGCGCGGTGCCATAGACGAGCGCCGTCGCGAGGATGTAGCCGATCAGCAGCGAGCCATCGAGCCACGAGAACACGTCGTTCTGATCGGGGTAATGCGTGAACAGGAACCACGGGGCGTTGGTTTCAAGCGGCCACGTGATGTCGTGGTCGACGAGCCAGGTCGCCGCGAACATCTTCAGGTCGATGAACCAGCGCGACGCGGTCCAGTGGAACGCGCCGATCGCGATGCCGAGCAGGCCGTAGAGGATCAACGCGGTGTCCCATGGATTCGCCTTGTTGTCGCCCAACTGCACGACTTCCGTCGACGGCTTGCGCCACGTCAGCGCGATCGCATCACGGTGTCCGCTGCAGCGGCCGCACATATGGCAGTCGGCCGCGCCCTTCATGTTGCGCAACGGCACGAGCGGCGCGCAGTTGATCGGAATCACCCGGTGCCCATGCTCGCCGTTCGTGTATGAACGGCGCCACGCGTCTTCGTCGACCTTGTAGTGAAATGGAGCGAGGCGCGCCAGAAGCGAAAAAACCCCGTTGACGGGGCACAGGTATTTGCACCAGACGCGCTTCTCGCGTCCGTACAGCAGACCGATCACGATCGCTGCGAAAGTCGAGCCGCCGAGCACCAGCAATACCGCTTTCGGATACTGGTAGACGCTCACCATCTGACCATAGATCGTCGTGATGCCGAACGCAACGAAGGGCCATCCGCCCCAGCGCATCCAGTGCGGAATCGCGCGGCCGCGGCCGAACTTGCTCGCGAATTCGGCAAGTGCGCCCTCTGGGCACAGCACGCCGCACCAGACGCGGCCGAGCATCACCATCGACAGCAGCACGAACGGCCACCAGATGCCCCAGAACACGAACTGCGCGGCGAGCGTCAGGTTGCTCCAAAAGTGCGCGGTATCGTCCGGCAGCGGCATCAGCGCGGGCACGATGATCAGGAACGCGTATACCGCGACCACGATCCATTGGATGCCACGAATCACCGCCCCATGGCGCTGCATCCACTGGCCGACCGCCGCGAGGCGGCCCGACCGCGAAGCCATCACGGCGCTCATGCCGCGCGCCCTGCTGTTTGCTGCGCGGGCTTGCGAGTGGCGCGGCGCACCAGCAGATAAACGACCGCCCAGTACACGGCATAGGCAAGCAGATTCATCAGTGCCGGATGCGCACGGTAACCGGTCAGCGTCGCGACGAGCGAACCGAAGGTGCTCGAATCATCGAGGATCGCCGAAGAATTCCACAGCTGGTCGACGAGCGTCGGCAGGATTTCCTTGTCGATCAGTTTGTCGATGCCGGTCTGGAACAGCCCCGCGCCGAGGAACAGCAGCATGATTTCGGTGACGCGGAAAAAGAGCCGCCACGAGATGATCTTGCCGCCGAGCTGCAACACGTAGAAGGTCAGGAACGCGAGCGCAAGCCCGATCGCAACGGCGAGCATCTGGCTGCCGTCGACATGACCCGACTGGCCGAAGCCGAGGCCGTACAGGAAGATCACGGTTTCGCTGCCCTCACGCGCGATCGCCAGTGCGACCAGCACCGCGACACCCCACCAGTTCGAATCGCGCTTGCTCTTTTGCAGCGACTGTTCCATGTCGCGCTTCAGCGTGCGGCCGTGCTGCTTCATCCACAGCACCATCTGCACGATCAGCACGCAGGCGATGAGCACCATCGCGGTCTGGAAGTAATCCTGCGCGTCACCGGAGAGCACCTCGGTGAAGCCGACCAGCGCAGCGCCGAGGGCGACCGCCGCGATTACGCCGGCCGCCAGGCCGCCCCACAGGTACGGCAGGCCGCGGCGCGCGTCGTCGTCGCCATTTTTCAACCACGCGTACAGGATGCCGACGACCAGCAGCGCCTCGACACTTTCCCGCCACACGATGAACAGAATCTGACCCATTCAAGCTCTCCCTTCGATACTTCTACTGCCCGCTTCCGTTGTCTCGCGCGAACGACAGCGGCCGCTTGCCGCGGCGCTCGCCGCCGGTCGAGACCACTGCTTACTTCGCGACGATCACGCCCTGCGCCTGCTGGTGAAAGTCGTCGAAAAACTTGTATTCGCCCGGCTCCAGCGGAGCGATCACGACGAACGAATCGGCGCCCGGCGCCAGCACCTTCTCTTTGCGCAACTGCACGCTTTCGAATTCGGCTGCGCCCTTGCCGGTGTTACGCACTTCGATCTTGATACGCTGCCCCGCGGGCACTTCGATACGGGCCGGGTTCAGCTTGCCGTCGTTCATTTCGAGCTTGAAGGTCGGCAGGTCGGCTGCGTGAGCCGTGGCCGCCAGGCAAAACGTGGCGGCAAGCATCGTGATCTTTCGGTTGATTCCCATTGCCCTTTCCGGAAAACGCGACGCGCCGACGCCGGGTATCACACCGACCGTTCGCGCGCCGTCTGCTGCATTGACTGATACGTTGAGCGACCGCGTTGGCGCCGCGCGCCGATCAATAACCGCCCTTCTTGCCGATGCCAGCGAACGTGAAGTCGTATTCGAGCGTGATGGGCTTGAACCACGGACCCACGCCGGTTTCCTTGTCGACGTGGCGGCCGAACGCCATGTGGCCCGTCTGCATCGGCGCTTCGACGATCAGCTTCAGGTGATACTTGCCCGGGCCTTGCAGCTTGACGTTGTCGCCGTAGTGCGGACCGTCGTTCGCGACCATCGCCATCAAGTCGCCCTTCAACGGCTGGTTCGAGCCGGCCTTCGTCAGTTCGTAGCGCACCTGCAGATAAGGCATCCAGTCGCCTTCGGCGAATCCGGTCGGATTGTTTTTGACCGCGTGGATGTCGGACTCGAGATGGATGTCCGAATCCGACGCTTTGCGCATCATGCCTTCGGGCTCCATCGTGATCGGCTGCAGATAGACCACGCCGATTTCCATGCCACCCTGAATCTGCTGCTTGCCGATCGGATATTCGGCGGCCGAGGCCGACAGCGCCGCGACTGCGGCTACCGCTGCCGCGCCACCCCGCACAAAGGAAGAAATCCGCATTGATGCTCCGTTTTTATCAGACTGGAATCGATTTCGTTGAAACACGGCGGCCGCAAGTCAGATGTAAATTTAAATGCGAACCATTCTCAATATTGGTCGAGTTTATCATCGATCGCTGACGAGAACAAACCTCTTAGTGCGCTCGGCCTCATGCCAGCATGGTTTTAAGGTTCGCTTAAGGAAATCTTCGTGTGTCAATGATGGCGGGACAGAATTCGGCACGGCCAAAGTGACCGCTTGGGACGGCTCCAGCGGGAGCTTAAGTACTGGCCAATGAGAAAGGGCGTGGCGAGCGGCCGCGCCCTTTCACGGTGGACAAAAGCGGCGGAGGCAAACGTGAATTAGTCGACGCCGGACACGTGATCGCCGACGTTCGCGCCGAACACGCGCTGACGCAGCAGCGCCAATTGGTCGCGGGTCTGGGCAGCTTTCTCGAATTCGAGATTCTTCGCGTGCTCCATCATCTGCTTTTCGAGGCGCTTGATTTCCTTCGCGAGTTGCTTCTCGGACATATCCTCGAACTTCGCGCGGGTCTGCTGCTCCTTCAACTCGGCGCGTGCTTCGTCGACGTTGTACACGCCGTCGATGATGTCGCGAATCCGTTTCACGACCCCACGCGGCGTAATGCCGTGCGCGGCATTGAACGCGATCTGCTTGGCCCGCCGCCGCTCGGTTTCATCGATCGCGCGGCGCATCGAGTCGGTAATGTTGTCCGCGTACAGGATCGCCTTGCCGTTCACGTTACGCGCCGCCCGGCCGATGGTCTGGATCAGCGAACGCTCCGCGCGCAGGAAGCCTTCCTTGTCCGCGTCGAGAATCGCGACCAGCGACACCTCGGGAATATCGAGCCCCTCGCGCAGCAGGTTGATGCCGACCAGCACGTCGAACGCGCCGAGACGCAGATCGCGGATGATCTCGACGCGCTCGACCGTGTCGATGTCGCTGTGCAGGTAGCGCACCTTGATGCCATGGTCGGCCAGAAACTCGGTGAGTTGCTCGGCCATCCGCTTGGTCAGCGTCGTGACCAGCACGCGGTCGCCGGCCTTGATGCGCTCGTTGATCTCGCCGAGCACATCGTCGACCTGACTGCGTGCCGGCCGCACCTCGATTTCGGGGTCGACGAGGCCGGTCGGGCGCACCAGCTGTTCGGCGACCTGCCCCGACGTCTTCTTCTCGTAATCGGCGGGCGTCGCCGACACGAACACGACCTGGCGCATCTTGCGCTCGAACTCGTTGAACTTCAGCGGCCGGTTGTCGAGCGCCGACGGCAGCCGGAAGCCGTAGTCGACGAGGTTTTCCTTGCGCGCGCGGTCGCCGTTGTACATGCCGTTCAGCTGGCCGATCAGCACGTGCGATTCGTCGAGCATCATGATCGCGTCGGGCGGCAGGTAATCGACGAGCGTCGGCGGCGGCTCGCCCGGCGCCGCACCCGAGAAGTGCCGCGAATAGTTCTCGATGCCCTTGCAGAATCCGAGCTCCTGCAGCATTTCGAGGTCGAAGCGGGTGCGCTGCTCGAGCCGCTGCGCCTCGACGAGCTTGCCTTCGCTATAGAAGAACTCGAGCCGCTCACGCAGTTCGGCCTTGATCGTTTCGACCGCGCGCAGCACGGTGTCGCGCGGTGTCACGTAGTGCGACGACGGATACACGGTAAAGCGCGGAATCTTCTGCCGCACGCGACCGGTGAGCGGATCGAACAGCTGCAGCGTTTCAACTTCGTCGTCGAACAGCTCGACGCGCACCGCCATCTCGGCGTGCTCGGCCGGGAAGATATCGATCGTGTCGCCGCGCACGCGGAACGAGCCGCGCTGGAAGTCGGCTTCGTTGCGGCTGTACTGCATCGCGATCAGCCGCGCGATCACATCGCGCTGGCCGAGCCGGTCGCCGGTGCGCAGCGTGAGGATCATCTGGTGGTATTCGGACGGATTGCCGATACCGTAAATCGCCGACACCGTCGCGACGATCACCACGTCGCGCCGCTCCATCAGGCTCTTGGTCGCCGACAGACGCATCTGCTCGATATGCTCGTTGATCGACGAGTCTTTCTCGATGAACAGATCGCGCTGCGGCACATACGCTTCCGGCTGGTAGTAGTCGTAGTACGAGACGAAGTACTCGACCGCGTTGCGCGGAAAGAACTCGCGGAATTCCGAGTACAGCTGCGCGGCGAGCGTCTTGTTCGGCGCGAACACGATTGCCGGCCGGCCGAGCCGCGCGATCGTGTTGGCCATCGTGAAGGTCTTGCCGGAGCCGGTCACGCCGAGCAGCGTCTGGAACGCGAGACCATCGCCGACGCCTTCGACGAGCGTCTCGATGGCCGTGGGCTGGTCGCCGGCGGGCGGATACGGCTGGTAGAGCTTGAACGGCGAACCGTCGAACGTGATGAATTTGGATTCGTCGAGCGTATCGTCGGCTTCAGTCAGATGGTGTTCGGACATGAGGGGCGGCACCGGGCCTTGGGCAAAGAATCATTCTAACGGGTTGCGGAAAGCGAAGATCGAGCGGGGTTACGTAGGGGAGGCGGTGGGCGTGCGGGCGGCGGCGTGTTATGGCCCTTTGCGGACTTCTGCGCGGCGAAGGACAGCGCACCTTGGCCGGGTCGCGCGGTCGGAATCGCCCCGTTCGCTCGAACTGCTTATTGCCACATGGCCCCCAATGCCTGTTTTTCAAGCAAATAATTGACGTTTGGCCATCCGGTCGTCCGAAAAAAGCGCCCGGATTCGTTACAATGCGAAGTTGCGCTCGCTCGCCGCTGTCCATAGGCCGTCCCCGATTTCCGCGTTTCGTCGATCTCACGCCGCACACCCGAAACGCCGCCGACGCGCCAGACGAGGCCGCCCGCGCGCGAAGCCGCCCTCTTTTCACTACTGCTGCCCACCCATCATGTCTCTGTTCTCCGCCGTCGAACTAGCTCCCCGCGACCCGATTCTGGGCCTGAACGAAGCTTTCAACGCCGACACGCGCGCCACCAAGGTCAACCTCGGCGTTGGTGTGTACTTCAATGAAGAAGGCAAGATTCCGCTGCTGCGCGCCGTGCGCGAGGCGGAAAAGGCCCGCGTCGATGCCGCGCTGCCGCGCGGCTATCTGCCGATCGAAGGTATCGCCGCTTACGATGCCGCCGTGCAAAAGCTGCTGCTCGGCAACGACTCGCCGCTGATCGCGGCCGGCCGCGTCGTCACGGCGCAGGCGCTGGGCGGCACGGGCGCGCTGAAGATCGGCGCAGACTTCTTGAAGCGCGTGAACCCCAACAGCAAGGTCGCGATCAGCGACCCGAGCTGGGAAAACCATCGCGCGCTGTTCGAAGGCGCCGGTTTCGTCGTCGAATCGTATCCGTACTATGACGCGCAGACGCATGGCGTGAACTTCGACGGCATGCTGAGCGCGCTGAACAGCTATGCAGCGGGCACGATCGTCGTGCTGCACGCGTGCTGCCACAACCCGACCGGCGTCGACCTGAGCGTCGAACAGTGGAAGCAGGTCGTCGAGGTCGTGAAGGCGCGCAATCTGGTGCCGTTCCTCGATATCGCCTACCAGGGCTTCGGTGACAACATCGAAGCGGACGCGGCAGCCGTGCGTCTGTTCGCGGCGCAGGAACTGAACGTGTTCGTGTCGTCGTCGTTCTCGAAGTCGTTCTCGCTGTACGGCGAGCGTGTCGGCGCACTGTCGATCATCACCTCGAGCAAGGAAGAAGCGGCGCGCGTGCTGTCGCAACTGAAGCGCGTGATCCGCACCAACTACTCGAACCCGCCGACGCACGGCGGCTCTGTGGTCGCAGCCGTGCTCGCGTCGCCGGAACTGCGCGCGACGTGGGAAAGCGAACTGGGCGAAATGCGCGACCGTATCCGCGCAATGCGTAATGGTCTCGTCGAGCGCCTGAAGGCAAGCGGCGTCGATCGCGACTTCAGCTTCGTGAACGCACAGCGCGGAATGTTCTCGTACTCGGGTCTGACGACTCCGCAAGTGGATCGTCTGCGCGAAGAGTTCGGCCTCTATGCGGTCAGCACCGGCCGTATCTGCGTGGCTGCGCTCAATACGCGCAACCTCGACGTCGTCGCCAACGCGATTGCTCACGTGCTGAAGTAGGGCAATTCATGGCGCGGAGTTTTGCCGCGCTATTGCAGCAGGTTTGCCGCTGCAACTGTCTGTAGAAACGGCGCCCTTTTTCAGAAAAGGGCGCCGTTTTTTATGCCTGCCTGACTGTTCGTTCGGCCTTGCCGGCGCAGCGTCGGGTTGCTTTGCGAGGAATCAGCGCGAGTCCCGATGAATGTCGTGCGTGACGAAACCGGCATCGTTCTCCGGCATCTCGAGCCAGTTGGGCTGTTCGAGCGAACGGACAATGTCTTCGAGACCGCTTCGCCAATGCTCGCGCATCGTCGACAGACCGAATTGAAAGTCCTTGTAGTGTCCTTCGTATTCCTTGTGCCGGTAGATCAGGTGAATCACGTTGTAGCGCTTCGAGCACGACAGATCTTCGGCCAGCTTGCACCACGGATCGTCGCGTTGCTCTTCAGGCACACGGTCCAGCACCTCGCGCAGTACGTGACGGAAACGCTGCGAACGCTGCAGCATGTCGGTCACGAGACGCGTACGGCTCGAATACTGGATGTCTTTCATGCGCCCCTGCACGTCGGTGATGTTGTCCGGCACCGGCCCGATCGCGCTCCATAGATCGACCTGAAACGCGAGCGTATCGCGACGCGGCGTGGTCTGGAGCACCTCGTAGAGCGGCGTATTCGACATCAGGCCGCCGTCCCAGTAGAACTGACCGTCTATCTCGACGGCCGCGAAGCCCGGCGGCAACGCGCCCGACGCTATGAAATGCTCGGGCCTGAGCGTGGTGTGCGTATTGTCGAAGTACGCGAAGTTGCCCGTGCCGCAATTCACCGCGCCCACCGACACGCGTATTTCCCCGGAATTGATCCGGTCGAAATCGCACAGTGACTCGAGCGTGGCCTTCAGCGGCGTGGTGTCGTAGTAGCTCGCCAATTGCGGCGGACCGGACACCGTGGGCAACGGCGGCGGGAAACGCGGCACGAAAAAGCCCTTTTGACCTTCGACGATCGCGCTCATTGCCTGCGCTGCAGTAAATGCCTTGCTCACCGCTTCGCTCGAATTGAACAGCACGTGTTCGACCGGAGCCGGCAACGGCGGCCCGAACGCCGGCTGGCAGATCGTCTCCCAGAATTGCAGCAGACGCTCGACGCGTCGTTCCGGCGGATTACCTGCAATGATCGCCGTATTCAACGCGCCGATCGAAATCCCCGCGATCCAGTTCGGTTCGACGCCGGCTTCGTAAAGTCCCTGAAAGACGCCTGCCTGGTAGGCGCCGAGCGCGCCACCGCCTTGCAGCATCAGCGCGACGGTTTCGTAGTTGGGCAATCGGGAGTGCCGGCGCGAGCGGGCGGCAATCGTCGGACCCGCACCCTCCCCGTCGCCGGACACGCCCACGCGCGCCCGCTTCAGATTGCGTTGCGCCACAGGCCGCCCCTTAGTGCATATACCAGCCGTGGCTCACGACGAACGACTGGCCCGTCAGCGCTGCGCTCGGGAAGGTCGACAGGAACAGCACGGTCTGCGCGACGTCTTCGACCGTCGTGAAGATACCGTCGACGGTACCGCCCAGCATCACGCGCTTGATCACTTCTTCTTCGCTGATGCCGAATTCCTTCGCCTGCTCGGGAATCTGCTTGTCCACCAGCGGCGTGCGCACGAAGCCCGGACACACGACGTGCGAACGCACGTTATGCGCAGCGCCTTCCTTGGCGAGCACGCGCGACAGACCCAGCAGAGCGTGCTTCGCGGTCACGTACGCCGACTTCAGCGGCGAGGCGAGATGCGAGTGGACCGAACCCATGTAGATCACGACGCCGCCGCGACTGTCCTTGTACATATGCTTGAGCGCGGCCTTGGTGGTCAGGAACGCGCCGTCCACGTGAATGGCCTGCATCTTCTTCCAGTCCGAGAACGAATAGTTTTCGATCGGATTGACGATCTGGATGCCGGCGTTGGAAACGAGAATGTCGATCGAGCCGAATTCCTCGGCGACCTTGTCGATACCCTGGTTGACGGCGTCTTCGCTCGTCACGTCCATTGCCACGCCGATTGCCTTACCGCCGCCCTTTCTGATTTCTTCAGCCACGGCGTTCGCGCCGTCCTGGTTGAGGTCGGCGATCGCGACCGCCGCACCCGCGGCCGACAGAGTCAACGCGATCTGCTTGCCGATACCACTCGCGGCGCCAGTGACGACGGCGACCTTGCCGTTCAGATTCGAGTTCAGAGACGACATCCAGAACCTCCATGCAGTTGTTGAGCAATGAGACCACGAAGCCGCGCGCGGCGAGAAGTCGGCCAAACGGTATAGACCGTTCGGCGGATGCAGCGCGGCGGCCGACTTTGCTATTGTGCATGAACCCTGTGAACGACATAGGTAAAACGCACGCCGAACCGGATCTATTTAAACTGAACGCTTTCCGGCTGAATCCGGGCTCCATTCCCGTGGCATCACCAACCAGGAGACATGCATGAATTATCGACGTCTGGGCCGCTCTGGCCTGAAAGTGAGCGAGTTGTCGATCGGCTCATGGGTCACGTACGGCAACCAGGTGGATCACCGCGCCGCGCGCGAATCGCTTGCCGCGGCGCGCGACGCGGGCGTCAATTTCTTCGACAACGCCGAAGTCTATGCGGGCGGCAAATCCGAGGAAATCATGGGCCATGCGTTGAAAGAGCTCGCGTGGCCGCGCGTGAGCTACGTGGTGTCGACGAAATTTTTCTGGGGACTCAACGAAGCGCCTAATCAGTACCACACGCTGAACCGCAAGTACCTGATGAACGCGATCGACGGGTCGTTGAAGCGCCTGCAACTCGATTACGTCGATCTCGTGTTCTGTCATCGTCCCGACCCGAACACGCCGGTCGAGGAAACGGTCTGGGCAATGAGCGACATGATCGCGCGCGGCAAGGCGCTGTACTGGGGCACCTCGGAATGGAGCGCCGACGAGATTCGCGCCGCATATGAAATCGCCGAGCGGCACCATCTGCACAAGCCTGTCATGGAGCAGCCGCAATACAACCTGTTCCACCGCAAACGTGTCGAGCACGAATACAAGCGGCTTTACGAGGACATCGGCCTCGGCCTGACCACGTGGAGTCCCCTGGCATCGGGCCTGCTCACCGGCAAATACCGTGACGGCGTACCTGCCGACAGTCGCGCGCAGTTGCAGGGCTATGACTGGCTGCGTCAGCAGCTCACCGACCCGACGCACAACAACGTGGTCGGCCAGCTCGGCGCGGTCGCCGACGAGCTCGGCTGCACGGTCGGTCAGCTCGCGATCGCGTGGATTCTGAAGAATCCGAATGTCAGCACGGTGATCACGGGCGCCTCGCGGGTCGAACAGATCGGCGAAAACATGCAGTCCGCCGAGGTGGCCGAGCGTATTACGCCTGAGATCAAACAGCGGATCGAGGAGATCATCGGCGAGGCGCACGAGTAATCGCGCGCGCAGCGCCACGCACTGAGTGGCCAACCGGGCACGCGCGGTCGCGTACAATACGCGACCGCGCGTCGCCGGCTCCTTCGGGCCAGCCTGCGCTCTCTTAGCGTCCTCTCATCATGCTCAGCTACCGCCACGCCTTTCATGCCGGCAATCACGCCGACGTTCTGAAACACGCCGTCGTGTTGCAGCTCCTGCGCTACCTTGGCCAGAAGGACCAGGCCTACTGGTATATCGACACGCACGCGGGCGCCGGCGTCTACTCGCTGAAGGAAGGCTACGCGACGAAAACCGGCGAGTTCGAGACGGGTATCGCAAAACTGTGGGGCCGCAACGATCTGCCGCCGCTGTTCGCCGACTATGTCGACGAAGTCAGCGCGCTCAATGCGGATGGCCAGTTGCATTTCTATCCGGGCTCGCCGTATCTGGCGTGGCGACAGTTGCGCGCGCAGGATCGTGTGCGGCTATTCGAATTGCACAGCACCGAAATCGATGTGCTGCGCCACAACTTTCGCGACGCGGGTCGCCGCGCGATGCTGTACGCGGGCGACGGCTTCGACGGCATTCTCGCGCTGTTGCCGCCGGCGCCGCGTCGCGCGCTGATCCTGCTCGACCCGTCGTATGAAGACAAGCGCGATTATGGACGCACGCTGCGCTGCGTCGAGGAAAGTCTGAAGCGGTTTCCGACCGGCACGTATGCGGTCTGGTATCCACAGGTCAAGCGCCCCGAGTCGCAGCGCTTCCCCGATCAGCTCAAGCAGTTGCAGAAGGACAACTGGCTGCACGTCAGCCTGACCGTCAGCAATCCGCCGGAAGACGGCTATGGGCTGTTCGGTAGCGGCATGTTCATCCTGAACCCGCCGTATACGCTTGCGAAGATGCTGAAGGATCAGATGCCATGGCTCGTCAAGACGCTCGGCGAGGACAAGGCTGCGACGTTCAAGATCGAATATCGCGGCAATTGAACGCGACGAGCGGCGCTTGAGCGGATTGCGCGTGCGGTCTGCAGTTGCCTGCCCGCGCAACCCGATCTGCGCTCAGGTTCACTTCAACTGCGCGGCTGCCTTGCTCGCGAACTGGTTCGTATAGGTCGCACTCAGTTCGATCTTCTTCGGATCGAGCCGGGTGTCGAACGACGACAACGCGCGCAGCGCCGTCGCCGGCCCATCCGCGGGCATCAGTCCGTCCGGCGAATACGCATCGCGCACATTGTGAAAGGCGTCGAGATAAAGCGTCGGGTCGCCCAACAGATAGGCTTGCGGCACCATCTTCAACAGATCGGCATCGCTCGCGATCTGCAGCCAATGATTGGCGCGCACGATCGCATTGGTCAGCGCCTGCGTCGTCTTCGGATTTTTCTGGATGAAGCTTTCGGGCGCGTAAAGCGTTGCCGCAGGCATCGTACCGCCGAATACCTCCCGCGTGCCTTTGACCGTACGCGTATCCACCAGCACCTTAATTGCGCCGCTACGCGTGAGCTTGGTCATCATTGGATCGACATTGGATAGTGCGTCGATCTGCCCACTGCCCACCGCGGCCAGCACCGTCGCGCCGCTGCCGACGCCGATCGCCGAAATGTCGCTGCGCTGCACGCCGGCCTTGCGCAACGCAACGGTGAGCACGAGATCCGTCGACGAACCCGGTGCGCTCACGCCGACCTTCGCGCCTTTGAAGTCCGCGAGCGACTTGATCTGATCGGCCTTCGACTTCACCACGCCGATCACGATCTGCGGGGCTCGACCCATCAACACGAACGCGCGATAGTGCTGCCCCTTCGCCTGCATGAACAGCGTGTGCTCGAACGCGCCCGCGCCGACTTCGGCGCTGCCGCCCACCACCGCTTCGAGCGCCTTGGAGCCGCCCGCGAAATCTTCGAGCGTGACGTTCAGGCCTTCGTCCTTGAAGTAGCCGAGCTGCTGCGCGGCGAGGACCGGTAGATAGTAGAGGCCGGGTAAGCCGCCGACGGCCATCGTCAGTGCCGGCATTTCCGGCGCGTCCTTCGCGAATCCGGCACCCGGCAGCGTAGCCAGCGCGAGCAGCATCAGGCAGGCGCGCGTCGCACGCTGCATCCAGTGATTAGGCATGGTGACGTCTCCTTGAGTTTTCCGTTCGAAGCGGTGACGCGGGGCGCAGCCGGGATCCAAGCTCTCGGCGACGAGGCGCGCAACGATTGTCGTCGGACGGTTTCATGGACGCCATGCGCCCAAACCCGAATGGGATTTTCGGGGGCGAAGGAAGCTGGCGTATTGGGGAGAAGCGAGACGCGTTAGTAGCGTCGCCGACGATCTGTCGCCCCCTCGCTGCCTATTGCGGAAACGGCACCGGTCGAGGCATCGGCCGCGGCGGCACGCCACCACCCGCCGGCAACTGGATATACGGCGCGACGACGAACGGCGGCGGCGATTCTGTGGGTAGCTCGACCGGTGCCGCGATCGGCGGTGCGGAGACGATCGGCTCGGGCGCAGGCGGGGAGCTCAACAGTACGGTACCGCTCTGGCCATTATTGATGCCGCCAAGCGTATCGAGAATCACGGGAGGACGCTCGTAATCGGACACCGCATATGCGTCCGACGCGGCGCAGAGGGTGGCGAGCGTCGCCGTGGCGGCCGCGGCCATCACGGATCGGAAAGTTTGCAGCGAACGGACGGAGGACATGGGCGGCCCGATTGGTTATGAATACCGTCTTGCGCGAAAAACGTCCTACATTACCGCGGCCCGCGATACGAAGCTAGTCGATATTCGCCATGAGCAGCCTTCTCGCGACGATCGCTCGAAAAACGCCGAAGGCACGCGTTTTCGATGTCCAGATGCGACAAAGCCCCGCTTCGACGGGGCTCGACATTGGTACAGCAATGGCTGCGCAAAAGCAGGCGCCGCCGGGTCAAACTCGAAGCGGAAACTCAGCGCGAATAGCCGTTGGTTTCGAGCGAACGGATGCGCTGTTCGAGCTGGACGATATCCGACGACGATGCGAGATATGCCTCGCGACGGCTACGTTCCGCGGTTTCGAACCAGGTGCTCAGCTTCTCAAGAATGAATGCAAACATGACGTTCTCCAAGGATCAGATCGAATCCCCGGTGATTTGACATCAGGGATTCCCCTTAAAAGGGTTAACCCGCATTATAGTCCTAAGGTGCAACCTGACCAGTGAAATGCTCGCATGACGTGCATTCCGATTTGGAATGACGCACCGCTCAGTGCTCTGAGAGCGCTGATTTTATTGAGATTGATCGGTACGCTCGGCGCGAACATCATTGCCCCGATTTACACCGCACACTTTCGGTGCGCAACTCGCGGCGAAGTCAAATCCGCAGACTGGGTTGCAACTCTCTCCTCGATCCACCGGCTAAAGCGGGTGGCAACCTTGTCCCGAAACAAGGTCGGTGTCCGCTAGTCGCTCAATAATCGGACAATCTGGCCGCTCATCGCCGTTGCAATGATCGGCCAGATGCGCGAGGGTGTCGCGCATGTCCGTCAGCTCGGCGATTCGGCGATCGAGTTCTGCGACATGTTCGAGCGCGATCCGTTTTACTTCGGCGCTTGCACGCGAGCGGTCGTGCCATAGAGCAAGCAGTCGCCGGATATCTTCGACCAGAAATCCGAGCCGGCGCGCCTGGCGGATAAAACGGAGAGAATGTACTTCCTGCGGGCCATAGACGCGATAGCCGGCGCTGGTGCGCGCCTTCGCGGTCAATAGGCCGACGCTTTCGTAGTAGCGGATCATCTTTGCCGTAACGCCCGAGGCGCGGGCCGCTTCGCCGATGTTCATGACTGTTCCCAAGTTGCGACTGAACTCGAATCGATCCTACACCTTCCCGTCGTGGGAAGGTCGGCTAGCCAAACACGAAACGGCAGGCATAATCCTGCTATTCGCGATCCGATTCCGCCGAGGTCTTTGCAATGACAATCGAACTCCATGTAGAAGGCATGAGCTGCCAGCACTGTGTCGCCGCCGTCACGACCGCGATTCGCGAGCACGACGCCGCTGCGCAGGTTCAGGTGGATCTCGCAAGCGGCCGCGTGGTCGTGGAGTCGGCACAACCGATCGAGGAGCTGAAGGCCGCGATTGACGAAGCCGGATACACGGTCACGTCTCCGCGCTGAGGGTGCCGGGCATGTTCAAGGTTGCCGTAATCGGTGGGTCCGGGCTGCTCGGGCGCGCGCTCAACGACGAACTCGCGGGCCAGGCTGATTGGCACATCGTCTCCACTGCATTTAGCCGGCCGTCTCCGCAAATGGTCGAGTTGGACGTTCGCGATAGCCTTGCGGTCGGGCGTTTCATCGACCACGTGGCGCCGGATGCCGTCGTGATCGCAGCTGCGGAGCGCCGACCGGACGTATGCGAGCGCGATCCGGTACATGCTCATGCGTTGAACGTTGATGCCGTGCGCACGATCGCCCGAGCGGCGAATCGACGCGGCGCGTGGACGCTGTCGATCTCAACCGACTACGTCTTCGACGGCAAGCAACCACCCTATTGTCACGACAGCACACCTGCGCCACTGAACGCGTATGGACATAGCAAGCTCGAAGGTGAACGAGCGCTAATCGAAACGGCCGAGCACGGATGCGTGCTGCGTCTGCCGCTTCTGTATGGGCCGATTGTGAAGTGGTCGGAGTCGGCCGTGACCAGCCTTGTGCCGGCGATCGTGGCGTCGGCAGCGCCGGACAGCCAAGCTGCAAAGATGGACGCTTGGGCGATCCGCTATCCTACGTTCACGCCTGATGTCGCGGTCGTGATCCGACAGATGCTCGAGCGACACGCGCGCGGCGAAACGATTTCCGGCATCGTGCAATGGTCGGGCGACGAGCCCATGAACAAATATGAGATCGCCATGCGCCTGGCAGAAGCATTGCAACTCCGCGCGCAATTGACGCCGCAGCACACGCCCACCGATGCGACGCCGCGCCCTCACAACTGCCATTTGGCATCGAGCCGCCTGGAGGCACTTGGAGTCGGCCAACGCACACCTTTCGATACCGCGATCCGGCAGGTGCTAGCCGCGTTTCCACGGCGGGGAACGGCGACTCCCGTTTGAGCTCGCGTGCTTGCGCACGGACAGCGAAGCAGGAGCCCAATAGCAGGTCGAATTTCACGGAGACCTCATCTCTGCCGATTTCGGCCGCGTAAACGCAAAAACCCCACCGCTGGGGGTGGGGTTTCTGGCTTGTGGGGGAGCCTGACGATTACCTACTTTCACACGGGCAATCCGCACTATCATCGGCGTGGAGTCGTTTCACGGTCCTGTTCGGGATGGGAAG
>NZ_JBKGUA010000037.1:0-70768 GCF_046543485.1 Paraburkholderia sp. EG304
GGTCGCTTGACCTTCGCGATCCGATTCAATGTCTCGTCCACTTTAGTTCCCACCAAATTATTTAGCGGGAACTAAACTACCAACCGGTTCGCTCAGCCGTCGAGAATGGCCGTCATGAGCCGCTTACGTGTATATGTTACATCTCCCCTAGTTCAGCGGCAGGCTTTGTGCACGTCATTTCTTCAAATAGAGCTAATCCGGGAGGCACGCTCGACGTGCGCAAAGGCGCCACAGTGAAGTCGGTGCGCGTGTAGACACCACACAATCCGATCGGAGCAGTTCAAAAGCGGCCGCGTTTTTGCATTGGCAACTGAACTGCAATCCTTGGCAGAAAAGCAGTCGCACTATGCAGGTTACAGGTCGGCGTGCCAAACGCATCTGTCCTGGGCATCGTCCTGCTGAGCCTGACACGCAGCGCAATCTTGTTGATAGTGCGTGGACCCCGCCTAGCGCGATGAACGTGACATGCGTACATCGAATCGCCGGTTATCATGACGCAGTGCCGGATGACCGTGGCGCGGCAACAGTCCAAAGAAGTTTGATCGCGGCAGTGCTACGACTTGGACACGATAGTCTGGCAAGTCGCGCATTGTCCCGCGATCAGAACATCCGACTCAAGATCTGCCTGCTTCCGCGAACAAGTATCTCGAAACCTGCTCCCGGGTATCTTCTATTTCAATGACGTCGGTAATCAGTCCACTGGCCTTCAACAGTTCGGGATTTACGATCTCGTCGGTCAGCTTCTGCATTATGTCTCTTGTCGTTTCATCAAGTTCTGGCATGACTTTTGTCATCGTATCGGGAGCGAAAACACCAATGTGAGCCTGCGGATAAGCCAAGACTGCTACTGGGTTAAAGCCAGGGCCGCACATAGCATACACGCCTCCCGTGTACGCTTTTCTTGCAATGAGCAGCAACTTAGGTACTTTGCTTCGAACGTGTGCCCTGAACAAATCTGCCGCTGCAGAAAAAATCCCACTATTTTCGGCCTCTCGGCCTATCATAAATCCAGGGATGTCAGCAATAAACATGATCGGTATCCGGACTTTCTCAGCCACACCAACCATTTTGACTATTTTGGTAGCGGATTGCCTGTGAATGGCACCGCCCTTATAGCGGGGATTGTTGGCAATGATAGCGACCGCGCTTCCTTTAATGGTCGCGTAGCCTGTCAACACTTCCTTTGCGTATTCGGGGCTAATTTCGGTGAAACTGTCCTTGTCGACGAAAGAATGCAGCAACTGATGCATGTCATAGGGCGTACGATGATCCGATGGAATCAAGCTCTTGAAATCAGCTGCTTCGGGTTCTTCATATCCCAGACCACGGTTCGCTCCGCGGTTGGCGCTGACGTGAAGCAACTGCCTTACACATCCGAATAAGTCTTCTTCATCTTCGAATACCAATTGAACTGAACCTGAGTGCTTGCTGTGAACGTCTGTTCCACCTAGCGAATAGAGATCTGAATCCTGGGCCAGCATGGCCTTCACCATATCGGGGCGACCCATGCACAAGGCGCCCTTTTTGGTCATCAACACCAAGTCAGCCAGCATCAGTGGTAAGGCCAAGGGGCCTGAGGTCGGGCCGAGTATGGCGGAAATTAGCAAATTCTTCTCGGCCAACTCCGCGAGGGATGCACTGACTCTGCCCATTCCAGTTGGTGATAAAAGCAGTTTCGACATGTCCGATGAAAGAACTTTTGTGGTATCGAAACTATCTGTCCCTCCGGGACAGTCCTGAACGTAAATCAATGGGGCGCAACTGTCCCGGGCTATCGTCACGGTCTTTGTAATCTGCGTGGCGGTGCGCCACTGTCCGCTTCCTCTGAATTCACAGTCTCGTCCCCGATTCATGACCAGAAACGTTCTTACGGAATTTATAGACCCTTCGCCGCAGATGAAATGACTTCTCTCGACAGGGTGATGGTCGACAAAACTACCGGCGTCAAAGAGAGTGTTTATTCTTTGCAATGAAATCTGCATTGGCTACCGCCTCCGAAACGGTGTGCGAATCGTTTGCTGCTGCCTGCGCATGAAACCTTTCGCAGTGAAGATGGCAGTCGTGTTACGACGAATTCAGAACGTCTTCTACAGACGTTGCCATAGTCAAGAGGCGGCGGTCCTGACCTCGTGGTGCGTCAAGGCTCAAACCAACGGGCAATGCACGATCCGGAGCAACAGGAAGCGTAACCGAGGGCATCGCGGCATTGCTGGCCAAGTCGGTATTACGTATCACCTCCGAGAAAAGTTCGGGCCGCCCGGCATCGCTACAGTGGGGAACGCTGCGTGGAACCGTCGGGTATGCGAGAAAATCGATACCTTGGGTGGTGAACAGGTTTTTCATTTGTTGACGCAAAAGGCCCACATTCTGAATCGCAAAAGAATAATCCGCCGCGGAGATCAGTTGCGCACTAAGGTTACTGTGGACGATGTTGCGGACAGCTTCATCACGGATGTTATCGAATATCGTATTTATCCTGTTGGCCCAACCGAAGGAAAGCAATGTGCGTGGAAAGTCCATGAAGAATTCGTAAACGGGAATGGTGAAGGTTCCAATCCTATTTAAGTCGGCAACAGCCGAGTCGTCCAGATCAACGCACTCGAACCCCGCGCGGATCAGACGCGTGATCGCACGCCAACAATGCTTTCGGACATCTTCATTGAGGTCACTCCACATGGACGCCGGAAGTCCTATGCGGTAACGAGTACTAATCTGTTTTTCCGGCGGGCGGGTACCGGTGGAAAGCAGCTCATATATCATCAACGCGTCCTTCGCCGTGCGCGTCAAAAGCCCAGGTGAATCTTTAGTGCGAGAAACTGGAATGATTCCGGCTGAAGACCAGTGACCGCTTGTAGGCCTGAAGCCGATAATGCCACAGAAGGCGGCCGGTATCCGCACTGAGCCGCCAGTGTCAGTTCCGATCGCCATCGGAACGATCCCGGCAGCCACCGCGGCCGCGCAACCGCCACTGCTTCCGCCCGCCAGATATCCAGGAGCCTTCGGGTTGCCCACCGTTCCCCACCTCGGATTGACCGATGTGATGCCAAAACTAAGTTCATGCATATTGTTCTTACCGGCGACGACAGCGCCCAAGGATTTCAGTTTTCGGACGATAATGGCATCGCGTGTCGCTATGCATCCTTCCATCCCTGGCGTACCGGCAGTTACTGGAAACCCGTTAGCACAAATATTGTCTTTCAATGAGAAGGGGATGCCGTAGAGTGGTGCGCCTTTCAGCACATCATTCGGCCTTGCGAAATGCGCATCGAGGTCGCGACCACCAATGAAACAATTGAGCTTCGACTGACTGGCATTGGCGCTAATTGCGTGCTTCCGCATGTCATCCGCAGAGATTTCACCATCGCGTATACCATCACAAAGCGATTCCAGAGAGTCTTCCGAATACATAAAGTGTCCCAAAATAGGGTGTCGTCAGAGCATGCGATATCAGTAGTGATAGGCACTGCGTATTTCGTCGAGAGGATTGCCCCGTAGAAGGTCTCCGCCCGTACTGCGTATAACGGCGCAGGCGCTATTGATAGCCGTCTGGACCGCCCCCTCGATCCAACCACCGGTGAATGAACAACCACATCCAGCCAAATATAGGCCGGTATCCGTTGCAAGGTCGTTTGCCGTCTGAAATTGAAAAAAAAGCCGCTGTGAGTACACATCTTCACCGGGATAGTTGAGTTTAAACGCACCGGAAGAATGGGGATCAGTCAACCAGTCATGGTGAAGGATGGCATGCTCGTAGTCGTCATCCACGGGAGTCAGGTGGCGCGCAAGTTCAGGGTTGAATGTAGCAAGGGCGTCGACAAAACGCTCGCAGCGCTGCTTTTTGTCGGGGACGCTTAGTAGCTTATGCGCGTCGTCCTCCCACGTGTAGCTAAGCAAAACTACACCTGGACCGTCTGGCCTATCGGGCTCGTAGTCAAGGCAATATACCCCGCGCGCAAAACTGTCAGATTGAATTGTGACTGGCAAATCGTTACCGATCCAAAATTTACCATGTGTAAGCATGAATAGTTTTGATGACCCAGTGAGATGCGTTTCTCTAACGGCTCGTGAGACGTCTCGACTGAGAAACGTCTCGTCGTCGGTCAGGCCGTGAACCATCTGCATTGTCCTTGTGTTGCTGGTAACGATAACTCGGTCAAAGGTCATGATTTCGCCCGCGTCAGTCATCAGCCTTATCTTTCCGTCTTCTTTGTAGATACGGCCCACGCCATTGAAGCGAACCCGGTCAGCAACGGTGCATTCTCCGATCTTCTCTGCTGCGAGGCACTCAGCTAGTGTAGAAATTCCGCAAGAGACCAAGCGTTGATCGTCCATGTAGCCATTGATGACGAGCCGTAGTATTTCGGTGAATGCCGCCTGATAAACAGGAAGGAAGCCTCCAGAGCCTATGCCCAAAGAACCGAATAGTTCAAAGTCGTCAGGCCGTTCCCAGCGGATGTCTCCGGGCGGGCGAGATCCAGTGAAGATGGCCACGATGGCTGCATAAAAAGAACTGTCACGAAACACGTCGAGCCACGCTTGCCATTCCGCTCGGGCTTTCTCAAACCGGCCTGACCTCAACATTGCGGTGATTTTTGCGGGAGCAACTAGAGACGTACCGTTGATCACGCATCCTTCCTGCAAAAAGGCTCTCCAGCCTTCGTAGACGACTCTGAATAATGGGGGCGGCGGTTCTCCCGCGCGCCAGATATGGCGAGTACCGCGATAGTGCAATTCGGTATCGACCATTCCTGGATCCGGGAAAGAGGCTGTCGTCGAAATGCCGTACCTGTCAAGATAATGAAAAAGACCGGTCGCAGTCGGAGGAAATCTCATTGCACCCATTTCAGCAATGAGATGCGGGTACCGTGGATCAAAAGGTTGTGACCATACTCTACCTCCGATGCGATCGCGGGCTTCAAACACGGTGACATCGGTGACACCTGCTCGCATCAATTCCGCCGCGGCCAGAAGCCCGCTAATGCCAGCCCCCACGATTGCAACCCGCGGCGTCTGTACACTGGGTGAAAACGAGCCAATTGCTCCTTCCGATTTGCAAATGTCGAGGAAAGGAGCGTAGTCATACAATAGGTCAATAGTCGGTGATGCAATTTGTGAAGATGCGGCGCAGTTTTTCATGAATTATCTCGCTTTGGAGTACCTCTACCCGTCGAAAAGACGATCGCTGAGAGTAACGCTACGATTTAGATAAGAGAGAGGGAAAGATTGCTTATTTCGTTGCCAATAACTCCGTTGTCTGTCAGGGCAAACCGCTATTTATTTTTAGTATCCGCGTATGCCACGATAGCAAATCGTCTACCTCAGGATCAAACAAATAAAATTGATACTTGTGAGAAGATATCGTGAGGTCAGAACCGGTCGTCTATTTTTTGTCGCCGCCGAGTTGCCTAAACATCGCTTGCGAAGACGTGAAGGCAATGTCGCAACGAGGCGAGCGTCAGGATGTCGACTGGAAAAGGTTACCTCGTGCTCGATATCGGCTAACTTGAGGACGAGAACCCGTGGGCATATAACTTTCCGACTGGACTCGATTGCGGGTTGGTGGCGTGGCGTTGCCCTATAACCCCGGGGAAACGCACATCGTCTTCACGGACGAGTGAGCCATACAATTGCTGTGGGCCAGTGTACGTGCGTGGTCAGCGGATGCGGGGGGAAGGCAGTTCGCGCCCGAAGATACGCGTGCCATGGTCGATGTAGGTAGAGCGTTGTACGTCATTCGTTCGATGAGCTGCGCTGCTCGACGGCAATCAGCATCACGTCGTGCGCCACGCTGCCGGTATGGCTTCGAGTTGTCGCAGTCCAGCTAATCGCCTCCGGTCGCGGCAGGCAGCTCGAAGGTTACACACAGGGAAGAGCCATCGTCGCACCGGAACTTGAAGCCATCGGAGCACGAATGGTATTGCTGTTGTCCATGGCAACAACACGATCGTCGTGCTGGCACGTGTATCGCAGCGCCCCGAGACGGCGCAGCAGCAGATGATGCCCTCAGATAAGCCGATACACGCGCTTGTGGTTGGGCTACGGGGCGATCTGTTCTCGCCCGGAATGCCGTAGCGCCCAGACACCTGAAGTCGGAAGAAAATGCGTTACATGGACCAGCATTTCTTCGAGACATTCTGAGTCATCGGACGGTGTGGCGCTACGACCGCTTTGCCAATCGGACAAGCGAGCCCGTTTTCACTGCTACGTCATAGCGGACCGCGCCGAGAACTTCGCAGACCGCTTCAATCGTCGCCCCCCGCACCAAGGCGGGCGCGCAAACACGTCTTTGTGCACGCCATTCCAAACCTTCCTTTAAGGTTCCGACACCGGTCGTCCTAGTCCGCTGCGGCGTGCTCTGATGACGGTGCGACGTATCGTCAGCTTTCATCGCCGCCACTCCGCCTTCCTGCAATTGCTCGGTCCGACCGGACACCTGGTTCGGGTTAACGCCTCACCAACGGTGCTCCGGTTCACTCATAAATTCAACGGTTTCACATAATGTCTAGGCTTACCGCTAGCCTAGGCTATCCCTGATCTTAGGGGAGTCTTCGTGTCCTCAGATACGTGGGGCTGATCAATGGCGAGACACAAAGACCCGCGTGAAGGCAGTCCTTGCAGTCATCGCAAGTCGCTTGCTCCAGCCACGCCGCGGCGCGAGGAGTGCACGAAAAATTGCACAGTTGATGGCGGTCACGTCATTGCTGTTGTCTTCTCGTGATGTTCTGCACCTAACAACATGTACATCGACGGGACAACGAACAGTGTGAACAGAGTGCCGATCGACAGTCCCGTGAATATTACCAGCCCGATCGCGTTGCGCCCTGCCGCGCCAGCGCCGGACGCAATCACTAACGGCAGAACACCAAGCACCATGGCGGCTGTAGTCATGACGATCGGGCGCAGGCGCGCGCCTGCCGCTTCTTCAAGAGCTTCGCGCTTGCTGCGGCCTGAACGCTGTAACTCATTCGCGAACTGCACGATGAGAATGCCATGCTTGCTGATAAGCCCCATGAGTGTGACCAGTCCGACTTGCGTGTAGATGTTGAGCGTGGAAACGCCGATGTTAATGAAGATCAGCGCACCGAACAACGCCAACGGCACTGATACCAGAATGACGATGGGATCGCGGAAGCTTTCAAACTGCGCCGCGAGTGCAAGGAACACAATGACCGCTGCCAACATCAGAGTGATTAGGAAGCCGCCCGACTCCTGCATGAATTGGCGCGAAAGTCCGGAATAGTCCATGTTGTATCCTGAGGGAGCGACGCGGGTTGTGGCGTTGCGCAGGAACTCGAGTACTTCGCCCTGCGAAACGCCGGGTGCGACTACGGCCGAGATCGTTGCCGAATTCATTTGCTGAAAATGGCTGATGGATTCGGGCACAACCGTCGACTTCAGATGCGAGACAGTCGAAGCAGGGATCATACTGCCGTCGGAAGTGCGCAGGTTGTAGTCTAATAGCTGCGATGGGTTCATTCGGTCGACCTGCTGAAGTTGTGGAATCACCTTGTAAGAACGGCCGGCGACCGAGAAATAATTCGCGTAGTTACCACCGAGCGCAGCTCCGAGCGCCTGTCCCATGTCGCTTTGCGTAAGGCCGAGCGAGGCGACCTTGTCGCGGTCAACCATCAGAACGGTCTCGGGCTTGTCGATCTTTAGGTCGCAGTCGACAAAGAGGAACATGCCGCTTTCGCGCGCCTGTTGCAAAACCGCTTGGGTTACTTCGTTAAGGTTATCGAAAGGCTCAGTCGTGTTGATCACGAACTGCACCGGGAAGCCTTGCGCACCGGGCAGGGGTGGAAGCTGGAAAGCAGCAACTCGCGCGCCGGCGATGCCATTCCACTTGTGTTGAAGCTCCTGTTGCAACTCGGAGGCACCTCTCTTTCGCCTGTCCCATGTCGTGAAGAGCACGCCGCCGAAGCCCTGATTCAATGTCGGCGCGCCTGTCAACTGAAACATCTGCGCATACTCGGGCAATTGCTTAGATATCTGGAAAACCTGGTCGGCATACATCTGCATCTGTTGAATCGTCGCATTGGGTGGTCCCTGGATCAGCGACAGTACGATGCCTTGGTCCTCCTGGGGGGCGAGTTCGGACTGTGACGTCGCAAATAAATAGATGGTCCCGCATAACAGTATTGCACCCATCACGACGAATACGGTCCATGTGTCCAGTATCGAGCGCAGGAGCCGCATGTAACCCCGATGCACTTTCTCAAACTGCTGATGGACGAAACGGTTGAAGCGTCCGGGTTGCTGCTCGTGATGAAAGAGTCGCGAGCACATCATTGGCGATAGGCTTAGCGCGACCACGCCCGACATAGTGACCGCGCTTGCCAGTGTAAATGCGAACTCCGTGAACAGTGCGCCCGTCAGTCCGCCCTGGAAGCCAATGGGGAGATAGACGGCAATCAACACAACAGTCATTGCGAGTATCGGGCCACTGAGTTCGCGCGCGGCGATGAGCGCGGCATCGAAGGGACGCTTGCCCCGGGTCGTCAGGTGTCGGTCGAAATTCTCAACCACGATGATCGCGTCATCGACCACGAGTCCGACCGCGAGCACCAGCGCGAGCAGCGTCAGTAGATTAATGGAGTAGCCGAGCAACTGCATCATGAAGAATGTGCCGATCAGAGACAGCGGCATCGCGAACAAGGGCACTATCACCGCGCGGAAGCTGCCGAAGAACAGGTAAATCACTAGCGTTACGATCAGTAGTGCCTCGACGAGCGTCTTCACCACTTCGTCGATGGCAGTCTCGATAAAGTCCGTGGCATCATAGACGATGTCGCTCGACACCCCCGTGGGGAGCTGCTTCTGCAGATCAGGGAACACAGCTTTGACGCGTTTCGCTACTTCGAGCAGGTTCGCGTCGGGCGCTACCTTGATCCCAATGAACACCGAGCGTTTTCCACTAAAAGCGACATTGGAGTCGTAGTTGTCCGCACCCAATACAACATTGGCGACATCCTCTAGGCGCACGATCGCGCCGTCCTTCTGCTTGATAACCAGCTTCCTGAAGTCTTCGACGGAATGCAGATCGGTACCAGCGTTTAGACTGACGCTGGTCATCTGGCCTTTGGTTGCTCCGAGCGTCGCCAGATAGTTGTTGTTGCCGAGTGCGGTGTAGACGTCAGAAGCCGTGACGTTGTGCGCTGCGAGCCTGGTGGAATCAAGCCACGCGCGCAACGCGAACTGACGGCCGCCGAGAACCTCTGCGGTTTGCACGCCCTGAATTGAATCGAGCTTCGGCTTGACAACGCGCAGCAGATAGTCCGTGACGTTGTTGCTTGGCAGGACATCGCTGTAGAAGCCCATATACATCGTGTCAGTAGTCTGGCCGACCTGAATCGTCAACACTGGCTGTTGCGCTTGGGGTGGCAACTGGTTCCGCATAGACGCGATTTGGGTGTTGATCTCTGTTAGCGCGCGGTTCGGATCGTAGTTCAGGCGGAGAGTCGCGGTGATACTTGAGACACTCGTGCTACTCTTCGACGACATGTAATCGATGCCTTGCACCTGTGCGATCGCGGCTTCGAGCGGCTGAGTAACGAAGCCGGCCATCGTCTCGGCGCTAGCGCCATAGTACGAGGTGGTGATGGTAACGACGCCAGTGCCGGTCTGGGGATATTCGCTAACCTTAAGTGTCGACAGGGAACGTAAGCCCAGCACGAGGATGAACAGGCTTACCACGGACGCGAGGACCGGCCGTTTGATAAAGATGTCGGTGAAATCCATCTGAGGAACTCTTATTGTTCTTGGGGCGTCGGAGCAGGACTATCTGCCGGCAACACGCGATTGTCGATTACGAGCGGTGTGCCGTTCTTCAGCTTGAGTTGGCCGCTCGTCACCACTAGTGCGCCTTCGTCTAAGCCCTTCAGGATCGCAACCTGATCGCCGCGCGTGGGTCCTGGCGTTACGAAGATTTGTTGCGCAACGGGCATCGTTTTGCCGCGTGCGTCCTTATGCTCGCCCGGTTTGATGACGAAAACTGTTGCCCCGTAGGGATTGAAAGTGATTGCCGTTTGCGGCAGTGTCAGGTAGCGCTGCTCGTGACCAACATCGACTTTTACGCTAGCGTACATCCCCGGCAACAGTTTGCGCTCGCGGTTGTCGAGGGCCGCTTCGACCTCCACGTTGCGCGTCGTGCTGTCGAGGCGCGGGTTGATAGCGTGGATCTTGCCCACGAAGCCGCGGCTCACGAATGCACTTGTAGCTACGGCGACGCTCTGTCCCACCTGCAGTTGACCGAGTTCCTGCTGGGGCAGGTGAAAGTCGACGTAGATGGGGTCAATAGCTTGCAACGTAACGATGGCGTCTCCCGGATTGACGTACTGGCCTGGATTGACTGTCGTGATGCCCACGCGTCCCGCGAAAGGCGCGCGAATCGTTTTTTTCTCGACTAGTGCGGCCTGCTGTTCGACTTGTGCTCGTTTGCTTCTCAGGTCGGCGGCATCAGCATCCACTTGCGCCCTGGCAATCGCCTGAATGTCGTACTGTGCCGTGTCGCGGTTATAGACGGTTTGCGAGAGCTCGGCGGCAGCTCTTAGCGAGGCGAGCTGCGCGCGGTCCGAGCGGTCGTTCAGACGCACGAGCACCTGTCCAGCCTTGACTTCCTCGCCAGACTTGAATGCGATCTCGCGAACGAGTCCAGCCACTTCAGTCGTCACGTCGACACCGCGCACGGCACGCAGGCTGCCCACAGCGGCAAGCTGTGGCTGCCATATCTGATAGCTCACGACGGCGGACGTGACGGTAGCAGCCGGCACCGCATTGTGTGCCATGAGTTTCCGGATCATATGCGCCTTGTACAGGTTGAAACCGATCAGCGCGCCAAGCAGAACGCCCATGCAGATCAGCATGGTGATCATCCGTTTTGCTGTTGGTTTATTTGTCGTCATCGTCGTGTCCTTGCACGGCAAACTGATATGGAACAGATCCCTTTGGACGCGCAGCATTGGAAACCATGCGGGGCGCGGCAAGCAGAAAGAGGGTTCACTGCGGGTTGATATCGGAGTCCGCCTGTCCTGTCTGGAACCTGGCCGCGTCGCTCCACCAGCCGCCACCCAGTGCTTCGAACAATGCGGCCGTGTCTGCGTAGCGTGCAGCGCGCGCCTGGGTGAGATTGACGATGGTCTGCTGGTATTGACGCTGCGCATCGAGCAGAGCTAGATAACTGACACCGCCGGCACGAAACTGGCCACGCGTCAGCTCGAGCGAGCTGCTGGCTGCACGCCACGCTTCGGTTTGCGCGGCGAGTGCGGCTGCATCGTGATCGAGTGCGCGGAGCGTATCCGCGACATCTTCGAATGCAAGCAGTATCGTTTGCCTGTATTGCCCGTTGGCCTCATCGAAGGCGGCTTCCGCCGCGCGCTTTTTAGCGCTCAGTTGGCCTCCGTTAAAGATCGGCTGCGTGAGCCCCGCGCCGATGTTCCAGATCATGTCCGCGTACTTCAGCATGCCCGCTGGCGTGAATGATTGCGGGCCGTAGTTTGCGGACAGCGTAAGCTGCGGATACATGTTCGCGGTTGCGACGCCGACCTGGGCGCTCGCCTGACGCAGCAGGGCTTCCGCAGCCAGGATGTCCGGACGTTGACGGACGAGCGACGAAGGGAGGGCGACGGGTAAGGTCTGCGGTAGGGTGAACATCGACAGCCTGAACTCGGGAACGCTGTTATCGCTAGGCGGTTTACCCGCGAGCACGGCAAGCTGATGTCGCGCCCGATCGAGAGACTGCCGCAGTGGCGGCAGGGTAGCGCGCGTTTGTGCGAGCAACGTTTCCTGCGAGAGCACAGCCACGCGACCCACCCCGCCGAACTCAAGTTGCTTACGCAATACACCGAGCTGAGTCTCCTCATCCGCGGCGATACGCTCGGTCGCGTCAATCTGCTCGCGGAGGGAAGCTTCCCTGACCGCAGCGGTGACGATGTTCGCTGACAGCGCCAGGTATGTGCCCTGTAGCTGCAAATTCTGGAAGTCGACCTGCGCGCCCAGCGCCTCGAGTTCGTGGCGTGCAGCCCCGAAGAGATCCAGGTTGTAGGAAACGTTCACTGATGCGTTGTACAGACTTAGTATTCTGTTCAGGCTGGGCTGGCCTAGCGTCGTGCCATTGAGCTTTTCGCGAGTAGCATTGAGCTTCACATCGATGGCGGGATATAGATCGATCCCTGTTTGCGCACGCAGATTTTCGCTCGCCTGGCGCAGCGCCGCGCTGGCTGCAGCGATATTCGGGCTATTTGAGAGGGCGTCGCGTATCAGCGCGTCGAGGGGCTCGCAACGGTAAAGGGTCCACCATTGTGCAGGCAGCTCGCCGCCAGCCTTGAACTGCTGCGCAAGACCCGTCGCACCGGGCGACGAAACCGTGTGTTCGGGTAGGGCCTTCGGTGTATAGCTGTCGGTCGCGGGCGGCGCGGGAGTGCGATATTCGGGGCCGACTGTGCAGCCGGAAAGTGAATAGACTAGTGAAAGCAAGACAGTGATCGATGCGGCACGGCCGAGAGGCCGATTTGCTGCCGGAAGCAACGCTGAGTCGCGCAACCGAGACCGCGATCGTCCGCGATAGCAATTGAGATTGCCGTAATCAATCATCTGTCTACCTTGGTCCGCGTGAGCGCAGTGCAATCAGATGGGTGGTTGAAGAAACTCACCTCCCTGGCACCGGGTTCGCTGGAAGGCGGGTATGCAACATGCGAGTGTCGACGTTTCGCCCGCTCCGACAATTGGCGTCGATCGAGCCGCTCGTCCGCCATGGACATCGGTTTATCGAGTCCAGTTTTGCGGCGTGCCCACACTCGTCTCGCTCCAACTAGCGGCTATTGAGCCACTTCACCACAAGGTCCGCGCCTTCATCGATGGACTTCGAACATGTGTCGATGAATACGTCCGGGACCGTCGGCTGTTCATACGGCGAGTCGATGCCGGTGAAATGCTGTATGGCGCCAGTTCTCGCAAGCCGATACAGTCCCTTGGGATCGCGAGCTTCGGCTACGGCCAAACTAGCGTGAACGTGGATTTCGGCGAAACGGTGCCTACCCGCGGTAGATCTGGCGAGTTCCCGATCGCGACGGAACGGCGAAATGAGGCACACCAGCACAACGAGCCCCGCGTCAGCCATCAATTTTGCAATTTCGGCCACGCGCCGCACGTTCTCGTGGCGATCCGCATCCGCAAAGCCGAGATCCTTGCATAGACCGAGCCTGATAGAGTCTCCATCGAGAATGTAGGTGAGTTGGCCGGACGCATGCAGTAGTGCCTCGACCTTGTCGGCAATCGCCGACTTTCCAGCTGCCGACAGCCCCGTGAACCACAGGATGGCGGGCGTTTGCCGGAGCAATCGTCCTCTCGACTCCGGCTGAATCCGGAAGCCGTGCACATGAAGATCTGAAACGGAGGTCTTCTTCATATTTGTCTACGATAGGGGGTGAAACCGCTGTTGGAAGCAAAGGCGTCCGCTCTGCATCGCAGGGTCGGAGCAGTGTGGTGGGGCATCGGTATGGCAATATAAAAAATCTTGACATTGAGGGATGCTGCCGCTGTCTGTGCAGTTCGTCCGTGAAAGAAAGTCCCTGGCGCACTCATTCAAGTCACGCCCCGAGCGGTGCGCCTACGGCCCGCTCAAACTGGCCACCAGAACCTGGTTCGTCCATTGACGATGACAGGCCAGTGCTACATGCCTTGCTCAATAAAAGACCGTCGCACCATACATGTTCGACACCTCCCCACTCGCAGGCTGAAGCAGCGTCCGGAAAGAAGCCACGTCCATGATAGTTGGCACTGGTGTTACATAGCAAAGGAACGCCAGTGAGTCTTTCGTATTCAATCAGGAGTTGCGCCACGGGATGCGCGGAAGTTCTTGCAATGGTTTGCAACCGAGCCGATCCGTCGAGATGCACTACGGCGGGGATCCTTTCCCGCCATTCCTCGCGGGTCTGATGATCGAACAGCATGTAGGGGTCTGGAGTACCGGGACAAAAGACGGCAACCGCCCGATCTTCAAGACATATTGGTGCTACCGGACGAAAATGCTCCCGATGCTTCACCGCGTTGAGGAAGTCCTTCATCGCAGGGGACGTCGCAGCAGCGAGAATGCTTCGGGCACCCAACGCTCGGGGTCCCAACTCTGCCCTGCCGGCTAGGAAGACGACGGGTTTATTTTCAGCGAGTACGCCGGCGAGTTGTGCAATGGAGCAAGGGGACGTTGTCCATCCGGGCGGCACGTCACCAGTTTTCACTGCTGGCCCGCTATAGATCGACCATTCCAACGGCAGGAAGCCTTTGTTCGCTGCCATCGAGCAGCAAGCGGCGCCAATCGCAGACCCACTATCGTTCGGAAAAGGCGGAATCCAGATTGCGTCAAAAAGACGACTCTCACGTAGTGCGCTGTTCCATTTGATGTTGAGACCGCATCCGCCAGAGATGCACAAGTTCCGCGGCTCGAAAATCGGATGGCGTGAGAGCGCTGCTTCCATTCCTTGAACCAGAAGACGCTCGAGGAATACGTGAAAGGATGCAAGTATGTCTTCTTCAGGCTTGGCCTCCAATTGTGGAACGCATTCTTGGAAAAAGTCGCGTGTAGCTGCGAGAGATTTTTCTGGTATGCGGACATTCTCGCGGTATTCTTGCGCAAGTTCGGTGTCGCCGGCAAAGCGTTGCTCATAAAGATCCCGAAAGACTGCAATGATGCCTTCGTCGACCGACCCGAGCGCGATGTATGCCATAAGCTTGCCTGCCACGCCCAGGTCCCAGTCAGCGCCGCTCGCCTTCTTGTAGGGCCCGAAATGATGTCCAGCCGCCGCGTACATTTGGCCGATAACTGGGAACAGGCAATTGACGAGGCGTGCTTCGTCCGGTCGCACATAGTACAGTCTTGGGACCATGCCGCCATCCCAGACTAGGCAGTATGCAGGCTCCCCGCTTATCGCGAACGGACTGGTGCAGTACGCGGACGCGACATGGCCCGAAACATGAGGGTAGCTCTGATACGCATACGATTGTTCGCCGATTAACAGGCCGGTGCGTTCGAGCGGATGGAGGAGATCGTCGGCTCTGCGTTCGATATAGGGAGCACCTTTCAAGATCACAGGCGTACGGCCGCTGAGAGTGCGAAATTCCGACTCTATCTCGCCGTCCCAGCCATCAATTACAAACTGATCGATGTCATCGACAAGCAGCCCGTGTTCGCTCAGCACTGTTGCAACTACGTCAAGATTCCCGATTTCCTGATATCGCGGGTTATTGTCCCGCTTCTCCTGTTCGATGCAAAAAAGGAGCTTTCCATCCTCCACAACAGCGATGGCTCCATCGTGTGTCAGTTTGATGCCGCAGATGCGCATAGTATCTCCCGCTCTAACGGAGGCAATTCGGTTGATTTGGAAAATCCATCGGGCTCCGGAAGCGCGCGAGCATGCAATCCTCATTGGACGACCGCCCGATGCACTGCACGCGCTCGACCTCGGTCAGCTCTTCCCGTAGCATTTCGAGCACCGTTTCCGCCCCGGCGATGTGGCCCCACCGCCGGCAATTGGCGTCAACAGCCGATCCGAATACCAACTGCCCGTTGGGCGCAAGCATGCGCGCCAAGCTCTGCACAGTGGCCCGTACCTCGGCGATGCTTCCGAGGTAATAAAGAACCTCCGAGACAACGATCAGATCGAACTTTTCCGGAGCCGAAAAGCGCTGGATGTCTGATACGATCCAAGTGATATTGGCCGGTTCCATTAGCCGTGCGCGTGTTCGCGCGATCGCTTCTGGAACTACATCGATGACGGTGAGCCGTCGACAGTGAGGCGCCAGCTTTTCCGTGAACGCCCCGCCCGCACATCCGACTTCAAGTGCATCTGTGACGATGCCCTCGGCAAGTGACAATCGAAGCATTTGCCTGTGGCGCTCGAATTCGAACGGGTTACTGTCCAGCCGCCACGGATCGTTGGAGTTCAATTCCCGAAGCAGCAAGTCGAAGTTCGCTACATGTGTCAAGTTCACATACCTCGATAGCGGTTTACTATAAGGACAATTGCATGGGGGCGTCGGCTCCACCGCCTTCTGTGGTGAAGCGCCAGCCTTCATAGCTCCGGACCATTGCGCTCGATTGCACTCCCCTCCGGCCACTGGCTCATCGAGCTACCAATCGGCATGATTACCGCAAGGACGTCTTCAGTGCGTGTCGGGGGCAAATCTAGACGAACGTCGGCCAGAGTTGACCGCACCCGCACGCCCGAGACGACCATTCCCAATCCATGCCGACACAACCTCGCGATATGGTTCTTCAACTCATGGCGCACCGTGCCGAATGCGAAAGGAACCCGAAGGCCCTGCAGTGCCGGATACATCGCGCGGATCGAATGGCTGATGCCGAGTCCTTCGAGATCCGGACGAACTCCGTAAAGTCCCAGTTCGGCTACAAGAACATCGACCGTGCCAACCTTGATGAACCGGCGCAGCGAGCCCATGTGAGCCGCCACCCCTTGCGAATCGTAGGCAATCGCACGGAGTTCGGGCCGCGCACCAGCCCAACTCCGGCTGCCCTCGAAAGGTTTCGCGTTAAAAGATCCAGTTGGTCCATACGTTGCCCGAAAGAACTCGGACAATTCTATGTGGTCCGAGAGCCCTAGCTCATTTTCCCAACACAGTCTCCATTGCACAGTTGAGGCCATTTGAAGTCACCTTATAAGAATATGTTCATACGCCATTCGCTGAACACAGAACCGGAACAGTGGCCATACACATCGGGGTTCATCTGCTGTTCGGAACGCAAGAATTAGTTTAGCTAGGCTGCGGACCGCTAAACCCGAGTTTGCGAGTCGATAAAGCCAATGCTCTTCAAAAGCTAGACAATTGAAAGCTATCGGGGAAATCTTGATGTTTGGCGGGCCGATCAGCCCCCTTGAGCTTCGAAAAAGCTATCGTATCGACTGCCCTCGAAGTGACGCCTCAACTCTTCGAAGTTAAGTACCGTCTGCCGCAGCGATCGAACTTCCTGACGTCTAAGAGATGTGTTTTCAGAGCAAGGGTGATTCGAGATGCCGAGAAAGGCTGAGACCGCCTTCAGACTTGAGGCCGGATCGTCCCGAAGAGTTTCATAGTCGATAGTGAGCACGCTCGACGGTGAAAACGAGCTCAGAATTAAGTGGTGGAAATCGTCCGCGGCTTTAAAGTAAGCCTCACAGTCTTCGACTTTCAACATGACTTGCGGAGGCGGACGTGAGTCGTCGTTGTCCGGACCGTATTTTAGCCACTGACCGCTTTGTCTTGCTTGCACCAAAGAACGAAACGATTCCAACGTGTTTCGTCGAATCACGAGCAGTACCTTCAAACGTGGCCACGCGGCCAGCGTCTCGAAAAACCCGGGACGTTCGTTAAACTGAGGCTGGTTGATCTTGCAACCGACGTGTGTCAAATGGGGATTCCCGGTCATGGTCGGATGGTGCAGATAGGCTAGCTCGAGCAGTTCGCGATCGCTACGCAAAAGCCGGGCGCGATCGGGCCAGATTGGGTCATACGGATTGAGCAACTCACCATTGCTTGACACGTTCGGATGCGCATTCAGCAATTCTTCCAAGTAGTGAGTGCCGGTCCTCGGCATCCCCACGATCGCAAATGGCTCAGTTGTCTGCATGGGGTATGTCATGGCGTTCATCTAACGGGTTGAAAGAGGGTGTGAGTGCTGCGCAGATGGTCCGTTGCGAAGCTCGTGGGCTCGGATTGATTGCCAAAATCGTCACGACATTAGGCGGCGGCGAAGTAGAACCGCCGATAAAAAGAACGGCAGTACTGCGTAGACGCAAAGCGCAGCCACGTGAAGGCTGATACTAGCGACAGGCCGTGCCAGCATCGCTGGGCGGATCAGCTCAACGGAATGTGTCAGCGGAAGGAATCTCGCAATTTGCCGAAGAGCACCGGGGAGATGACCGATCGGGAAGACGACGCCGCTCAGGAACAACATGGGCGTCAGAACAAGGGTTTGGTAAAAAATGAAATAGTCGTAACTGGGCGCGATGGCGACGAGCACCATAGCCAGACTCGCGAAGGCGAGTCCAGTGAGAACGACGACGGGCATGACATAGATGATACTCGGCAGCGCCGCATAGCCTAGGACCGCAGCAACCACCATCACCGCAGCGCCGGCAAGAAGGGCTTTTGTGGCCGCCCATGAAAGTTCACCTAGAACGACGTCGCCAATCGTGAGTTGAGTGCATAACACCGCTTCCCACATGCGCTGAGTATGCATTCGCGAGAAGGCCGCATAAATCGTCTCAAAGGTGGCAGAAGTCATTGCACTCGTCGCAACCATTCCAGCGGCCAAGAAGGCGATGTATGACGTGCCGTCGACGCGGCCTATCATTATTCCCACACCTAGGCCAAGACCAAACAGGTACATCATCGGATCCGCAAGGTTCCCGAGGAGCGACACAAGCGCAGATTTCCTCCATGCAAGGTAGTTGCGGTGCCATACCGTGTGCCAGTTCAGCGCGTTGCCGGGCAGAGTTATCATGAATACATCACGCATCACTAATCCTTCATTTCGCGGCCGGTTAGCCGCAAAAACACGTCTTCCAGGTTGGCGGGGCGTTGGAGAATGCGCAGACCCGCATGCCCCCGCAACTGCAAACGCACCTGCTCAGGATCAGCGGCATAGCAAAACAATGCTTCGCCGCTCACTTCGGTTCGCTGTGTGTAGGGCTCGAGTAACGGCCGCAGTTCATGTGAATTGCCGCCATATATCTCAATCACTTGGCTCCCAATCTGCTCTTCGATCAGCGCACTAGGAGTACCTTCGGCAATGCTGCGCCCTTCGTCAATCACACAGAGACGGTTGCACAGTCGCTCCGCTTCTTCCATGAAATGAGTGGTGAGAAGAATTGTTTTGCCGCGCGCGAGTAGCAAGCGCAGGCGTTCCCAGATGAGGTGGCGCGCATGTGGATCAAGGCCCGTCGCGGGCTCGTCCATTACAAGTAGTTGGGGGTCGTTGATGAGCGCGCGAGCGAGTGTCAGACGCCGTTTCATGCCGCCTGATAATTCGATAACGCGCGCATCAGCCTTGCTTTCCAGTCGCGCGAATTCGAGCAAAGAGGGAATCACAACCGAGATCTCACCTGCGCTCATGCCAAAGTAGCTCCCGAATATCTCTAGGTTCTCACGCACTGTGAACCCGGGTTCAAGATTATCGAATTGCGGAACGACGCCAATTCGTGCACGTGCCCGTCGCGCGCGTCCAGGCACAGGCTCTCCGAGGACTGTGATCGTACCCGCGTCAGGTAGCGCCATCCCGAGGACCATTCGCGCGGTCGTGCTCTTGCCTGCGCCGTTAGGCCCCAAAAGGCCGAAACACTCGCCCGGCTCTACGTGGAAGGACAGTCCATTGACAGCGAGCTTCCCGCCGTAGGACTTGTTGACACCTGTAAACGTGATTGCTGCAGTTGGCATTGACATGGAAATCCAAATGGTTGTTCTCTTCAGGAAGATCTCGTGACGAACACGATCATCTGTTTCGGAAAACGTCATCAGATTCCGTTAATGCCTGCTCATCCCAGTGTCGACGGTGCTTGTCACGCTGAGCCTCGCCATTTGTGGATATAGTGGTGTCCGTTTCAGTGTCGTGCCCCGGCGGGTCGACGTGTGCGCTACAACCGCCGGCGGCCACGCCGCGGGACAGCCAGTTGCTGTTGCTGAGTGTACACAAGGCGTACGCCTTAACAGGTAGTAGGAACAGTAGGTTGACCAGCGTGTGCGCGGAGAACCCAAGAAATCGAAGCTCACGAGAGCGCATAGCTGCCACGGAGCAGCGGAGCATACTCATTGACGCGATCACGAAGCACGCCTTCCATGGGGCCGTCTCTGTCAATGCGATCTGTAAAAAGCCGGAGAGCATTGCGATCGCGAGCAATAGGGAGCCTGCATTCTGCGCAATGACGTCCAGCGTAAGATACCGATCTAGGCGGGGTAAAAGGCGTAGCGCCAACAGCGTGTCGCGATATGTGCTTCGCGCCCAGCGCAATTGTTGGCGAAGATACGGCCCGAGTCTGTCTGGAACGACGGTCGAAGCGATCGCATTTGGAACGTACTCTGTTCGGTAGCCCGCGGCCAGCATGAGAATTGTTAGATGACGATCCTCCCCAAAATCGCTTCGCTTTCCCCGGAACATCTGTGTTTCGTACTGGTCGAGCAGCAAGAGAAGCGCGGCGCGGCGATATATCGCGCACGGCCCGCAGCAGCACATCACGGCGCCGAACCGGGCCTGAGCTGCGCGCTCCTCGTTACACGCGAGCCAGTATTCCATATCAATCAGACGGGTCAACCACGTATCGTTGCGATTGCTGGCGGTCAATTGACCCATGGCGGCGCCGACCTCTGCATCGCTCATTGTCAGTATGAGTTGGCTTATAACGTCCGGCGCCAAGGTCGTGTCGGAATCGACGTTGAGTATGAGTTCTGCGGATGAAGCCCGTATTGCGGCGATCTGGGCCTTGCGTTTTCCCACGTTTTGGGGAAGAAGAACAAAATTGAATCTTGGATCGTGCTCGTAGTCGCGATAAACGGGTTCCAACGCATCGCGGTTGGCGGATCCGTCATCGACCACGTGGATTTTTAAAGCCCCTGAGTATTCCTGCGTTGCGATAGAGGCGAGACACGCGCGCAGAGTATCGGGGTTTTCGTTGAAGCACGGAACGATGACGTCGACGTCGGGAAGAAAATTCGTGGCAGATTGGTTGCTATGCTCAGCTGGGGCGGGTAGGGTATGTAGAACCTGCGCTGTCTTATAAACGGCAGAAAGAAGTGCGTACAATAAAACGGAGGTCGTATTGATGGCGGCAGGAATGTTCATCGAGGTCAGTTTGCTAAGTGGTGTCAAAAAACGATCTGATTACAGGCCTGCTAGGATCCGTCAATACGCCTGCTTGGCGTGATCACATCGACGACAGACCCTGCGTGAAACTGCGATACCGTAGACAGGAAGAGTTGACTGGGTGCTGTCGCGTACCGCCTAATCGTATTAATCTGTCGCTTTCGACCGACTAATAACCTCCTCCAATGCGTTCCATGGTATCGAGGTGAGCAACAACACCTCCATCGGCGGACACGGAAAGTTATATCAGTGGATCCTTTTTCACGGGTCAGTTTTTCCTGACATCTTCGTTTGATTGTCCGCCAGAATCGTGCACGATCTCTCGATGTGACTATGGGGAACCGTTTGCAATGAGTGGCTAGCCAATAGTCCAAGCAGGCTAGTGGTTACAGATGTGTACTCATTCGGCCAGTGTTTTGGATCGACGATCAGGAAGTCGACTAATCACGAACTTGCGCGCCTTCAATGCAGGAATTAGACGCGAGAGAGCCTCGGTCGTTTGTCTGCGGGATGTCGTGTGAACATCGGAGTTTGACTCTCCGGGGGGGCTTCCATCATGCAACAGCACAATCGAGCCTGGCCGGACTGATGCCATCACCGCATCAACAATCACATTGACACCCGGTTGAGACCAATCCCGCGGGTCTACTGACCAGTGAAGCGCGATCAATCCAGCCTTCCCCGTTTCCCCGATTGCGTCTTTCGTCCAGATTCCGTATGGCGCCCGGATATACGTCACTTTTGCCGCAGGACACGTCTCCTTGATAAGCGCATCCGCCTCCCATATTTCACGGCGAACTAGGTCCGGCTCACATTTCGAAAGGTCTGGATGTGTCATGGTGTGGTTAGCGAGTTCATGACCTTCTGCGGCGATCCGTTTGATCAGTTCTGGATACTCCGCTGCGTATGCGCCGATGACACAGAAAGTTGCCGCCGCTTGCTCATATGCCAATATGTCAAGTATTTTCGGCGTCCATACTGGATGAGGTCCGTCATCAAATGTAAGGTAAACCTTAGGGCGAAGATCGGCACAATCACTGTCGCTGCGCACTTCTGTCAAATAGTCTGGGTGGTTCATAGCCTTTCCATCGCGTCGGACGCATGCCTTGTATCGTTCGATCTGCCGATAGGTTCGATCGCCAACTGCGGATCACTATGCGGGATTTTGCGGATCAATCAGTACTACGATAGACGGGCTTCGACGTTCCCTATTCCATTTGAATGGTCGCAACTTTGCGTTATCGCAAATAATTTGTACAATCGATTGTTTCGATATGTCTCATCCATAAGGCGGATACCGGAACATGCGATTCAAAGGCCTTGATCTGAATCTTCTCGTCGCGCTGGATGCGCTGATGACGCAGCGCAACTTGACGGCTGCGGCGCAAAGCGTCAATTTGAGCCAGCCTGCCATGAGCGCCGCCGTTGCTCGACTACGCGATTATTTCGGCGACGACCTGTTTGTAATGAGAGGTCGTGAGTTCGTCCCCACTGCGCGAGCGACGGAGCTCGCTGGACCTGTTCGGGAAGCCCTATCGCACATCCAGCTTTCGATCATCTCGCGGGACGTGTTTCGACCGGAGAAGTCGAATCGCCGCTTCAGGGTGTGCCTGTCCGACTTTATGACGCTGGTCTATTTTCAGAATGTCATTGAGCGGGTAGCGCGCGAGGCTCCTTCGGTTGGTTTCGAATTGCTTTTCCCTGATGACGACCCGGGTGAGCTGCTTCGGCGTGGGGACGCCGATTTTTTGATCCTGCCGGAGCTGTTGTTGGCTGATGCTCATCCTAAAGCACCGCTCTTCGAGGAGAAGCTCGTGTGTGTAGGCTGTCCGACGAACAAACAGTTGTCCCGCCGCCTGCCGCTCGAGAAGTACATGTCGATGGGACACGTAACAGTGAGGTTTGGACGTGCACGGAGACCTTCGATCGAGGAGTTCTTCTTACTCGATCTAGGTCTCAAGAGGCGCGAAGAGGTTATCGTGCCTACCTTCGACTTGATCCCGCGAGTCCTGCTTCATACTAACCGTATCGCTACGATTCCTCTGAGGTTAGCAAAGTATTTCGCGGAAGTCGCCCCGCTGCGGATCGTCGACGTCCCGTTGCCACTTTCCTGTTTCACTGAAGCGATCCAATGGCCTTCCCTGCATAACGGGGATCCTGCGAGCATCTGGATGCGAGAGCTCCTGCTGGAGGAGGCGCGAAACTACGTCTAGCAAGGCAGAAGCGGCGGGGAATGCCTTCCGGGATGAACCATTGGAGCCGCTGGCTCCGCAGTGAAGGGGGGCGCGGCAATCTCGGCGAGCGTGTATTGGAAATTGTCTAATGTCGTGTGAATTCCTGTGGCTATTTCGTGCTCCGATGCAGCGCGGTAGCGGAAGCGCGCGAGGAGGGTGGCGTAGCCGCCGGTGCCGTCGAAGAAATGACGTGGCTTGGGGAAAACCGCCTCGTAAAGCGCGGGGATCTCTCGTAGCAATTTTGCATCGACGAATACTTTGCCCACTGGCTCCGGCAACATGAGGAATCCACCGCGGGCGGACGATGCCGACGCGTCTAGCGCTGCTTGCACCTGAGTGGCTAACCGCGCCTTGTCACCTGACTGCTGCGCGGCCCAGAGGGCGAACAGGTCAACACCGTACAGATCGTGAAAGAGGAATGGGATTTCTCCTTCGCCGACGCGGGCACCAACCTTAAGGAAATACAATTCATCGCAGCCCCGGACTATCTCAAGATGGAATGGCCCATTTCTGAAATCCAGGGCGCGCAGACACTTTACGGAGAATGCGGTTAGCGCCTCATTTAGAGGACTTGGGTCGAGCATCACCGAGCCGAGTGGTTTACCTTGAGCGAACTGGACATAAGTGCTGATGTAGCGAGACGCGCGCGCGATAACCAATGTGCTATTCAGAAGGAAGCCGTCAACGTGATAAACCGGACCGTCGATGTACTCCTCGCAATCGTACTCGGCAAGCGGTAGTGTCGGCCACAGTGCATCGAACTCAGGACGGGTCTCGATGCGCCGTGACCCTATGTTCGCCGTACCTGATCGCGGTTTCACGATTATCGGAAAACGCATCACAGTGGTAGTCGCCGCCTTGGCAACGACCAGATCTTCCAGGGCTGCAAACCGCGGTACACGCAGGCCAGCTGCGGCGATAGTATTCGTCGTAACGGCCTTATTTCGAAAGCGCACGACTGTCTCGGGAAGGTCGCCGGGGATATTGAACGAATTGCGCAGTCGCGCGGCCGCTAAAAGGTCGAATTCGGATAAGGCGACTAGCCTGTCGATGCCGCCGAGCGCTGAACTACAGGCGCGCACCGCCGCATGCAGCGCGTCTTCATCGAGGATGTCAGATAGCTGTTCGACGTGTGCAATGCGAGAGGTGTCAAGCGCGGCGACACTGTTGGGCGTGCAGACGTATGCGATCTTGTTCGCCGCATGATCAATGTAGCGCTGATAGGCAGCGAAACCGTCGGACCACCGGTTAAGCACGACTATGCGGTTACCCTTAGCAGGATGATTGGCTTTCATGTGGAAGCAACTTGTTCAGATATTTTTTCGGCTTGATCAAATTTGAGCGCACAGAGCGTTTTGGCGATGTCCGGGCCCGGCGTCGGGGCGATCTGCGGCGGTGAACCGGACATGTCTGGTAGGGGTTTAAGAGAGCAGTCAGTCTCGCGATAGTGGAGGACGGGTGGGCGTGGGAGCTTCGTCTCCTTTGAGACCGGATTGTGGCGCACACTCGCCACTTCGGCGCCGCCGGCGAAGTCCGCTGATAAGGATTTGACGAACCGTACGATTGTCAGGCACGTCGCATCGCCACGTTCGCATTGCCGGAGCTGCGTGGGTTTGGATTGCAAATATGGCCGCGTATCATCAGTTTCGACAACAAGATCGACTTGTTTAGTTTAACCAGTGGGTATATGTGTCCATTACGCTGCTGCCCGGCAATCTCTGCGAGCGCTGAACTGTCCACGGTGACTCGCCTGTGCATGGGAAGACACCGAGCGCAGCGCCCACCACCGCGAAGGACGCAACAGACGCTCGCAGTCGAAGGGTCGCGGCACGCGCAAATGCAAGGGCGGCGATACCTTGACGAGCTGTGGCGGCGAAAACTGCGGTACCGGATGACGCTGGCGCAACCAAGATGACGGCGGTCATGTGGCTGCTTCCCGCGAGGTTATGCTTTCCGTCCGGGGCACGGTCGTCACACGCAACTCATCGAAATATTCGTGGATCAGGCCGACGAAGTTGCGGAGATACATTTCCGCGCTCTCAATGCTGCCCCAGCCGCCTATTGCCCGCTGAAGGGCAATCCAAATGATGTCATAGTGCTTGTGCGATTCCGCGTACTGAATGTGGTCGAGCGAACCTTTAACGTGATCGTGGCCGAACGCCCGCGCGGCGGCTTCTGTAATGCTCTTGCTGTAGCGATTGGTGTACCATTCGAGCAGCCAGTTCCAGACCATCGTCGGCAGCGGACCGTTGCGACCAATGCTCAGATAGAGGTAGCCGATCAGTTTGTCGGTGCTGTGGAGGGGGGCAACCCGGTCGACGTCATTGGCAGATAAGCCGAATTTCTTAAGGTCGTGGAGGAATTTCCCCTCATGCCCGTATCCTTCTGCCAAGTATTGCGCGAGGATCTGTGCGAGCGTGTTGTCCTTGGAGCCGATTTTGTAGAGTGCGAACGCGTCGACCTCGTTATTGAGTCGGATTCGCAATACAGTTTCTACGAGGTGGCGGCGATAGTACTCACTGTCGATCCAGTCGCCGCGGTGGAACGCTGCGGTTTCGGGCGAAGTTGCGAACATCTGTTCCACAGCTTGTTGAGCGACTTGCTCAAAATAAGTGCGATCGTTGGCTGTACTCATGTGACCTCCGGTTAGAAATTGAAAAAGGGCAAAGAAACGAGCGAACCGGGCTGCTATAAACGCGTCGAGGAGATCAGCCGGGCACCTTGACGCGTTCCTGCGGGAAACTTCGATGCGTACATCAGGCTCGCGGGAGTTCCTAGAGCTTCTAGACTCGAACCGCGACTGCGGCGGTCGTGCGATGAGAGGGCAGCACTGTCAAACATTCTTGGGCATTTTTTTCGGCTAGCATAGCGAGAGAGGGTTCGTGCAACCTGCTGAACGCAATGCTTCAACCTATTGTTTGCTAAGCAGTTAAGTGGTCGTATCCGGGCTCAGATAGCCCGGCGTGCCTAGAACTCCTCATCGAGGAGCGCCATGACGTGGGCACGAGATGACTGGAGGCCACAACGTCAAGCTGTGCTTTTCTGCAGTATTGCTCCTTCACTGGAAGGAGCATTGGCCAGTTCGGTGGCGGCTGTTCGATCAGGTACACGGCGAAGCTCGAGGGGCCGGCTGCGCCAGCGACTCGGGTATTCCCCGCAATGCGTATTCGGCGTGTTTCTCGTGCAACTTTTTTCGCATCCATGTTCCCTGACTCGTGACGGTAGGATATTAACCGCAGGGGTATGCGTGGTATAAGCTGATAATCTTTATGTCTGCATGAGGGAAATTGATGATTCGCGATCTCGACAGCACGCTGCTGCGTACGTTCGTGACGGTTGTAGAAGCCGGCACCGTGAGCAATGCTGCGATGGCTCTCCATCGGACACAGGCTGCTGTCAGCATGGCCCTTCGGCGGCTCGAAGATGAGGTTGGCCACCGCTTGCTCGAACGTTCACCGCGCGGCGTAAAGCCGACCACCGCGGGCAGCGTGCTACTGCCATATGCGCACAAGCTCCTCGACATTGGCCTCGCGGCTCGCTCCGCCCTGACTGAGGGCGACGTTTCTGGCACGGTGAGGGTCGGCATTCCGGAAGACATCGCAATGAGCCACCTTCGCCATGCATTGCGGCAGTTCTCGGCTCTCTATCCGGACGTAGCGCTGGAGATTGTTGTCGATGCGAGCCCGGCGTTATCGCAGCGGCTCGCAAGCAACACACTAGATTTCGCGATCGGCGACCCTGCGCTGATTCACTCGGAGCCGATAGTGACATGGCGGCATCCGCTTCGCTGGGCGGCCGCACGTACCCGGAACACGGACCTTGGCGAGGGCCCGCTTCCGATTGTTGCATTCGGCGGCGCATGCCGGTGGCAGGAGATTTTTTTCGCGACGTTGCTCGACGCCGGCATCGCGTGGCGTGTTGCGTGTACGAGCACAAGTCTGTCGGCGGTGCAGTCGGCCGTTGAGGCAGGACTCGGTATTGCAGTGCTGCTCGACTGGCACGTGCGCCGCGACACCATGCACGCGATCGATCCGCAAGCTGTCGGGTTGCCGATGCCGCCAGTGGCGGAATTCGGTCTGTTCACTCAAGAGAACTGGAACGACCGAACATCCGCAGCTACCGCACTTCAACGGTTCCTCTTTCGCTCGCTGCAGCTGAGCTCGGCAGAGCACGGAATGTTCACGGCAGAGCAGCCGGCGATGCCAACGCGTGGTCAGGTTTAGGTGACGTCGCGCAGTGGTCGGGTCGAAGAGATGATATTTCGGCGCGTCAAAACGGTTGCTGCCGGGTATTTTCGATGAGCAGCCCCGACGCTGACGCGGGCAGGCAGCGTTGCTTTGGGAATTCACGAGCCCACTGAGTGGCGTTTGACTTATGTCATCGAGAAACATCGGGCCTCGATGCGGAATGACATAGGTGTCGACCGGTTGCAGGCGTGTAACGTTGCATTGGATCGCGCGCTAAAAAAGAAACGACGAACAACTGGGCGGATGCACTCGAGCAAGCTGCTGAACTGCTCTCACAGCATTTTGGAAGGACTCGCGCGGAGTTGCGTCTGCGTGGTGCAATGCAATCTGAACTGCCATTTGAGGCCTATGGCACTTACGATTTGAATTTCATATAACGAAACCGCTTCTGCCTTCCTTCAACGCTGGCAGCGTTCGACCGAGACTAGGAACCTCGACTGACGGTGCGGGTTGCCGTTGACCCGAATTTGTCGTGAAACCTACGTCTTTTTTGGTTAGTATGCTAGCCGCGAACGGAGGGGCCCCGTTGCCTCTGTTTGCAGCTTCCCGACGCCATTGCTGCGATTTTGTCATTTTTGTCGAGTTTGGCGATGCCTGAGCACAGCGGCATCCCGAATTCGGCTGCCAACAACGCGACTATGGCTCTGCCGTTGTGCCGAGCCGTCTCCGTCACTGCGTTGACGAGTTGTCGCTGGAGCCCGAATCTATGTCGCATTCTCTTATCAACGAGAGCCCTCCCGATTTCGATGTAGTGGCCGAAGTGCTAAAAGCGCTGGCCTCATCCCGTAATGCGGAGCACGCGTTGAAGAGGTCGCTGTGGTTTCTGTCGCGTGCGAGAGGCTGGCGGTCCGCGTTCATCGCCGTCGAGCAGCCGGATGGAAAGCTTGGCGGCCTGTGTAGCACGGGACTGTCAGACGGCTGGCGAGAAGGTATGCGTTTTCCCTCCGGTGAAGGGATCGTAGGGCAGATACAGGAAAGCGAGTCCGCCGTGGTTGTGTCTGAGTTGGATGGTGACCCAATGTTCGACGACCGCACGGGGGCTGTTCGTGTTTCCAATGCCGAGCGTGTCGCTCTACTTGGGACACCGATCCGGCACGAAGGACGGCCGCTCGGGGTGCTCGTAGCACTTTGTGAGAATCCGGACGGGAAGCGTGTTTTCGCAGACGATCTCCAACTTTTGGAAGTTGTTGCTGCGCCAATGGGCAGGGCACTTCTCCTTGAGCGTGAGGCGAATCCGAACCGCAAAAGCGTGCAGGAGGAGATTAGTCGCCGACGGAACGCGGCCCCTCCTATATATCAAGTCGATTGGGCAATCGGCCGATCTGCGTCGATGCAGCACGTATTCGCGCAGGTCCATCAGGTCGCACCTGCGAGAACGACGGTGCTCTTGCGCGGCGAGAGCGGCACCGGCAAGGAGTTGATCGCGCGTGCAATCTATCGTTTGTCCCCGCGCAAGGACCAGCCATTCGTCTCGGTGAATTGTGCCGCGCTGACGGAAACACTGCTGGAAAGCGAGCTGTTTGGCCACGAGAAGGGGGCGTTCACGGGCGCGCAAACTCAGCGAAAGGGGCGCTTCGAATTGGCGCACGGCGGAACACTTTTCCTCGACGAGATAGGTGATATATCGCCGTCGTTCCAAGCGAAACTCCTGCGCGTTCTGCAGGAGCGGGAGTTCGAGCGGGTAGGAGGGACAACGCCCGTGAGAGTTGACGTGAGGCTCATCGTAGCAACTAATCGCAGTCTGGAACAAATGGTGAGAGAGGGCGAATTCCGAGCGGATCTTTACTACCGCATTAACGTGGTGAGCATCGTGTTGCCGCCGCTGCGCGAGCGCCGGGAAGACATCCCCGAGATGGCGCAATACTTCCTTAACCGCTTTAATCGTGAGAACGGTCGCGCTCTGCATTTCAACGAGGAAGCGTTGCGCGTGCTGTCGAGTTGTTACTGGCCCGGAAATGTGCGCGAGCTCGAAAACTGCATTGAGCGGACTGCGACAATGGCGCATCATGACACGATTGGTCGTTCTTCGTTTCTCTGCGAGATCGACCGGTGCCTCACGAAGGTGTTGCATCATGTGGAGCGAGAAGACGCAGTACGTCCGGCACGCTCGTCGGACGTTACAGTCAGTAACGCGCTGAACGTTCCCGCGAAATTCGGCGCCCCGGAGCGCGATGCCCGCGGTCTCGGCATGCGCTCTGGTGAGTACATCCCTGAGGACGAGCGTGAGCGGTTGCTCTGGGCCATGGAGCGCTGCGGTTGGGTGCAGGCAAAGGCGGCACGCCTGCTCGGCATTACGGCGCGGCAGATCGGCTATGCACTGCGCAAGCACGGAATCAAACTACGCCGCTTCTAAGAAAGCGAAGCTTGAGGTCACGCCCTGGACGGCTCCGATATTTCGTCTGCTCGGTATGCAAAGCGAAGCGCGCGTGGAACACAGCACGCGCATGGTCTGAAAGAAGGTCGATAAGTATGTTGTGTCGCAATCCGTTCAACTCCGACAAAGCACTGGTTTAAGTTGACGCTGTTACTACAGTGCCCGATCTCCCACGCTGCGGATGCCTGCAGGTTCGAGCCGTGGTATGGAACTTGCGATTAGTTGTGGACCTCATATTGTCAGGATTCTCCAATGTGGTTCAAGGCTAGGACTGCAGATATTTTCGACGAACCCGGTTGCGCGAAGAATAGGGCGAAAAGTGAGACGGAGCGCAGACAAGGCTGCGCCAAGCAACTTCCGCCAGGAGCGACTGCTGGCGGTTGTGCATTCGATGGAGCTCGGATTGCACTTCAGCCCGTGGTTGACGTAGCGCACCTTGTGCACGGGCCGATTGCGTGCGAGGGCAACTCGTGGGATAACCGTCCCGCGGCATCCTCCGGGTCGATGCTCTATCGGACTGCGTTCACGACTGATCTAAGTGAGATCGATGTAATTTATGGCGGCGAGAGACGGCTGTTCAGAAGTATTCGCGAGATTATCCAAAAATATGATCCCCCTGCCGTGTTTGTCTATCAGACGTGCGTCACCGCGCTGATCGGTGACAATATAGAGGCAGTGTGTAAGCAAGCGTCAAAGAAATTCGGCAAACCTGTGATACCGGTCAACGCGCCCGGTTTCGCCGGGTCGAAAAACTTCGGCAATAAACTCGGTGGGGAGGCGATTTTCGATCATGTAATCGGCTCGCGTGAGCCCGCTCACACAACGCCGTTCGACATCAATATCATCGGCGAATACAACCTCTCGGGGGAGTTGTGGCAGACGAAGCCGCTCTTCGACGCGCTTGGTATCCGTATCTTGGCTTGCATCTCTGGTGATGCTCGCTACAGTGACATCGCGAGCGCTCACCGCGCGAAGGTAAATATGGTGGTGTGCTCAAAGTCGATGATTAACATTGCCACAAAGATGCAGCGGAAATACGACATTCCCTATTTTGAGGGCTCTTTCTACGGAATCGGCGATGTGAGCGATGCGTTGCGCCAAGTCGCCAAGCTGCTGGTGCAAAGGGGTGCGCCCGACGATCTGATCAAACGCGCCGATCGCTTGATTGAAGCAGAAGAGGAGCGCGCGTGGGCGCGCATTGCGCCATACCGGGCGCGCCTCGATGGAAAGCGCGTGCTGTTGATTACAGGCGGTGTGAAATCCTGGTCGCTTCTTGCGGCGTTGCAAGAGGTGGGGCTCGAGATCGTTGGCACCAGTGTGAAGAAAAGCACCGAGAAAGACAAGGAAAGGATCAAGGAGATCATGGGCGATGACGCGCGCATAGTCGACAATATGACGGCAAGCGAAATGTACGGCATGCTCCGCGAGTCGCAGGCCGACATCATGCTGTCCGGCGGGCGCTCGCAGTTTGTCGCGCTAAAGGCGCGGGTGCCTTGGCTTGATGTCAATCAAGAACGCCATCATCCATATGCCGGGTATGAGGGAATCGTCGAGCTGGTGCACGAGATCGACCGCGCAATCAGCAACCCGGTCTGGCAGCAGGTGCGCATTCCAGCTCCGTGGGACGACAAAGGCGAAGGGCTCTGTGGCGAGCGAATGGAGTTCACGGAGCGCATGACAGAACAGTCGCCGCGTGCAAGCGCGCGGGATTGCCCGAAGGGCCTTCGACCCAGCGTCGCGGCCTGAACATAGCGGAGTGCAGACACAATGGCAAACGTCGTCGAACTAGGGAAAGCCTGTACGGTCAACCCGCTAAAAATGAGCCAGCCGCTTGGCGCGAGTTATGCCGCCATGGGACTCGATGCGTGCATGCCGGTGATGCACGGTTCGCAGGGCTGCACGTCGTTCGGCCTCGTCCTGTTGGTGCGCCATTTCAAGGAGGCCATCCCGTTGCAGACCACTGCAATGAATGAGGTCACTACCATTCTGGGCGGATTTGAAAACGTCGAAACGGCGCTACTAAACATCTGCAAGCGCGCGGCGCCGAAAATCATCGTGCTTTGCTCGACAGGGCTGACTGAGGCCAACGGGGAAGATGTCGCCGGTCATCTCGCGATGGTGCGCAAACGCAAGCCAGAGTTGAGCAATACCGAACTCGTGTACGTATCGACGCCAGACTACATTGGCGCATTCGAGGACGGCTACAGGCGCGCCATCGTTGCAATCGTGAAGGCGCTTGTCAAGCCGCTGCCAACCGTGCAGCGACAGGTCAACGTGCTGCCCGGCAGTCATCTGTCACCCAGCGATATCGACGAGTTGCGAGAGATCATTGAGGCATTCGGGTTAGTTCCGATCATATTGCCAGACGTCTCCGGTTCGCTCGATGGCCACATTGCTCCCGACTGGCGCGGGACCACGCTGGGCGGGACTTCTCTCGACCAGATACGCGCCGCAGGTGCGTCGACATTCACCTTCGGCGTGGGCGAGCAAACGCGCGACGGTGCGCAGGCACTGGAGACGATCGCAGGCATCCCATTCGAAATTTTTGAGCGGCTCACAGGGCTCGAACCGAACGACCGGCTCTTGCATCGCCTTGCGCGATTGTCAGACCGGGAGGTCCCGATCAAATACCAGAGGCAGCGCAGCCAACTGCTGGATGCAATGCTCGACAGCCATTTTTACATAGGTGGCATCAAGGTGGCCTTGGGCGCAGAACCGGATTTGCTGCTTGCAATCGGTTCGCTGTTGCACGAAATCGGCGCCGAGTTGCCAGTCTGCGTCAGCACGACTACATCGGCGTCGCATGCGCTACTGCCGACGAGCGAGGTCGTGCTCGGTGACCTTGAGGACATGGAACGAGGCGCGGGGGATTGCGACCTGCTTATTACGCATTCGCACGGCCGGCAGATGGCCGCGCGTCTCGGCAAGCCTCTGTTGCGCATAGGCTTTCCCGTATTCGACCGGGTCGGCAATGCCCATCGATGCCAGGTCGGCTATCGCGGAACGATGAACCTCGTCTTCGAACTCGCGAATCTATTAATCGATCGAGTTACGCACCACCGCTCGGCCGACTGGGCTCTGCCGCAGTCGTCGCTCGACCTCGCTGCGCCAGTCGCTAACGCGGAGTAAGGAATTCCGGTCGTCGCGACCATTGCATGCAAATCATGAGGGAACCATTGCATGAAAATCGCATTTGCTACGCAGGACAAACTGCATGTCGACGCGCACTTTGGCTGGGCGAAAAGCATTGTTATCTTCGATGTGACGGCGGAGGGGTACGCGTTCGTGGAAGCCTTCGATTTTGGCGGCAAGTTAGAGGAGGACGGCGACGAAGATAAGCTTGCACCGAAGCTGGACGCGATCCGCGGTTGCGCGATCCTGTACGTTGCCGCAATCGGTGGTTCAGGAGCGGCGCGCGTCGTAGCGCTGAAGGTGCATCCAGTCAAGGTGCCACAGCTGGAGCCAATTGAGGACATCCTTATCAAGCTTAGGGATGTCCTGAAAGGTACGCCACCGCCGTGGTTGCGCAAGGCGCTAACCAGAAATGTGCGCTCATTCGACTTGGCCGAGGATGACGAGGTATCTCATGGCTAAAGCCACTGTTGACAAGACCGCCACTTTGCGGACAGCGACAACTGAGGCGCGTCCTTTTACCACGGGAGGGGGCATGAGTGACCCGAATGAACTGAAGGTGCGCCTGAAGACACTCAATACACGGGCCATTCAGGCCAAGATGGATCTCCACGACCTTTCGGAGGATCTTCCGACTAGGTGGGAAGAGATATTGACGGTTGCGCAGCTCTGCCACGAGGCTCACGCCGCGCTGATGGACGCGCGCAAGGCCGCGGCAGCGGCTCTCGACGAAGCGCTTGGGAGCCGGAGATGAGCGAGATTTTTTGCGTAAAGCTACCTAGCGGGGAGATGTGGACGCCTACCTTTGTCTCCGCCCTTGATGATGAGAAGTGTATCGGCTGCGGACGATGCTTCCGGTCGTGTTCTCGTGGGGTCCTGCAGCTCGTCGGTGTAGACGAGGGGGGCGAGCTTACCCCGGTAGGCGAGGATGACGACGACGAGTACGAAAAGAAGGTTATGACTATTGCGCGCCGGGAGTTGTGTATCGGTTGCACGGCATGCGCGAGGATATGCCCAAAAAAGTGCTACACGCACGCGGTGGCCATGGTCTGAGCCACAAAGGACGGTGATGGACTTCTACACGACGTTGATGCGTCACGCTGTGGACAGCAACGATTCCACGGTTCTTGCCCTCGCTGGGGTACTCTCGGCGGCGTTCGGCCAAGCCGGCGTGCACACACTGCCCATCCGCGGGTTGAATCTGGATGAAACCCACTGGCTGCTCGCGCATTGGTTTCCCGGCGTCGACAGCGCCCTTTTCTTGCAACTGGCCGCCTCGCCTGCGGCGTGGCGCCAGCGATCGTGCGACGACGAGGTCGGAGACCTCGCAAACCTGTTGAAGGCACATGCTGATCCGCTCGCAGGCACAACGATTGAAATCCATTGCGTTTCGCATGCGCTCGCCTGCGCCTGTGCGGGGCACAAACACCTGTGGCAGGAGCTGCGCCTTCGCTCGCGTAGCGAATTGCCGGTGCTGTTGGGCTATTGGTTTCCGCGGCTGGCGCAAAAAAACGTTCACGGTATGAAGTGGAAGAAATTCCTCTACAAGCAACTGTGCGAGCGTGAGGCGTTGCTTGTCTGCAAGTCTTCAAACTGCGCGGAGTGTGGCGACTTCGCGGATTGCTTCGGACCAGATTGATGGTCTGGTTACCGACGATACGTGGCCATGCGGGGCCTTGGCATATTCGCCGTGACGGTGAGCTACAAATGCTCAGGAGATACTTTAACGATTGCCAGCTGATTGCGTTCAGCGCGGATCAAGGTGTTAAGCGTGGATGTCATCATGTCTTCCTATGCGTCTTCGCCTCCGGGTTTCTCGTCGCACACGACTGTACCGAGGCTGCAAACAACCTAGAATCCTTGGTGCATCTCGCACCCGAGGATTTCCTGCTCGGCTCCCCGGCGCACGCGGTGACCCGTACTTGGCTCGGTGGCATCGCTGCGCTGGCGCATTGCTACTCGTATAGCCTTGCGATTGTGGGATGCCCTTGCCGCTTGTAGCGCTGACCATTGCGCGGACTGGGGCGGATAAACAAGTAATTGCGAGGCATAGTCTGACGATTAGACCGTGGCTAGAGTTAGACGTGACGGTGTTGTTCCGATTTGCAGTCCGTCTGAGCGGTTCGCAAAGTACCTGTGGTTCAACTGGTCTATAGTCCAAGTGTGGGAACTGCTGAAGCCCAGTGTAACCAGCATTTGAGCCAACTCAGCCGGATCGAACGCGCTTTTCCACGGCTCGCCGCCCTCGGCGAATTGCGCCATCAACTGTTCGACGAAGACACGCATCATCGGCGGCAAGCTGGACACTGGCAATGCGTATTCCAGCAGCACGGCGCTGCCTCTGGCGCAGCGCGCGATGAACCGCAAAGTATCAACGACCGCAGCCTCGTCGAGGTACATGGTTACTCCGAGCCAGCTGAAGAAGGCCGGTGCGAGTGGATCGAATCCGGCACGCGTCAAGCCCTCGGCAAGGCTGATGCGCTCGAAGTCGACCGGTACGAACCGCAACGATTGCGGCAAGCGGATGCCCGCCTCATTCAGGTGCGCTCGTTTCCATTCCTGTGTGGCCGGCAGGTCAACCTCGAAGATGCTCCCGGGCGTGTCGTGCTGCCGGTAGGCGGTGGTGTCGAGTCCTGCCCCAAGCACGACGTATTGTCGCACCCCCCCACTCGGCGGCCTCGGTCCAAATGTCGTCCGCTAGCCTACTGCGTACGACCAGCGCGCTGCGCCTACACATCGACATCGGGTGGCGGAACCGATCGAGGCCATTGCGTAGGTCCTGTGCCTCGGCTTTGCCTAGCACGGCCAATGCGAGCGGATCATCAAGCACCAGCGGGCGATCCAGTAGTTGGTGCGCCGCCCGTTGCCTAGCCACGATCAAGGCGCTAGGCTTGGGCCCGGCGTCGGTTGGTGTCACATCGTGCCCAACGATGTGTGCCTTATGCAGATAGGCCAACAATGCCTCGTCGAGCCCCACCCCAAGTTGCAGGTCCGGCTCTTGGTTCAAGGCTTCTCGAACATGCACTTCCAAGACCACGTCATCGCCACAGAAGCCTTCACGGAAAAGCTGTTGCCAGCGCTCGACGAGAGCCTGTACCGGCGCAGCGTCGGCCGCGACGCCGGCCTGCATGTGTGCCCGCAACTCAAGCGCCAACGTTGGCCATTCGCGCCTGTTCTTTTCGTTAAGCTGGCGGCGTCGAACTTCGTCCATTTGCGCCGGGTTCAAGTGTTTGGCGAGAAGTGTGCAGCGCGCGTGCGCAAACGATTCGTCTATCCAAACCAGCATCTCCGCCGTAATGCCGACAATCTGCTGTGCGCGTGGTTCCGCGGTTTGAATCTTCATCAACTTGTAAGCGAGCGCCGGGTCGTTGTTCGTCATGCGGGTCATGAGCCGAACCCAGCGCCATGCCAACTCTTGGGCAACACTGCTTTCACTAGACAGACCTTCCCGCATGGCGCTATGAACCTCAACGATGAGCTCGTCCCATATTGGATCCATCGGCGCAAGCGCGTCCGGGCCCGTTGCAAACAGCGTGTCGAGTTCGTCTTCGTTCAAGTGCTTTTGATACATACTCATCAACTCCAAGGTGTTGAGCCAATCAATCGCGGGCGTTTCGCTGCCGGCGGCAAGCATCTTGGCGAGGCGTCTCAGGTGGCGACTGAGCCGCTGCGCCCGCGAAGCCTGCGCGTCCAGTTCGGCGATCTGCCGATGAAGAATATTTATCGGCGCACTGGCCGGTTGGTCGTCAAGGCTGGCTTTGATATCGGGAAGCGAATAACCGAACCGTTTCAGTGCCTCGATACGATGCAGCCGGATCAGGTCGCCACGCCCGTACAGGCGTGCTCCCCCCTCAGTGCGTTGCGACGGAGACAGCAAGCCGATCGCGTCGTAGTGATGTAAAGCACGAACGCTCAGCCCCGCTCTTTTTGCCAGTTCACCGATCTTTAACTGCATTGCGTCTCCGGTACGTACGTCAACGCTAAAGCCTGACGTAGCGTTAGGTGCAAGGTGAATTGATGTGCCGGTGCTGCTCCGCATTTTCAAGCTAAATGAATATCAGGTGTCGCGCCGATCGGCATCTGGCCTGATCTTGAAAGCATTGTCAATAGCTTGCCTGTGCTACCAAGGAAACGCCAAGCGCTGCGATGTTGTGATGTCTGGAAGGGCGATACAACGCAGCCCCGATTGAATTCTGAATCACTTTGGATGCGATAGAACTCTCTGGCTGGTTTGCGCGCCGCGCAAATCAAACAGTCAAGTGGTGGTCCGCGCGGTCGCCAAAAATCTAGCTACTGCTACTTGTTGATAGTCGCTGCTCCGATTCTTTGCGCAGCTGCAACCCGGCCTCGCCGTCATAGATTAGATCTGATCCCGGCTATTCCACCCGGGCGGCTTTGTTGCACTCCAGGCCTCCATGGCTCGTCAGTGGTACGCTCACGGCGCACAAGCGTCTCATCCGTCTGGCAATGTCATCGAGCATGCGCGGTTGAACGATTGTCAGCCGTTGTCCCAACGAATTGCCGCAGGAATGTGGTCCTCTGGCACGGTTTGCGTGGCCCCATCTGTATCGGATTCCGATATCGGCTCGCACGCGAAGGTTATGCCTCATTGAAAGCGGTCGATAAGAACTTGCGGCTAGTAGTATAAGAAATGTTGAATGCCAACTTGTTCTATAGTCTGCTAGCCTTCGGTACTATAGCTAAAACGTGGCAGCGTTCGAGCGCGTTCAGCGTTGAGGTGGGCGGCGGCACCATGACATTAGTTTCGTTATCGTGGCAGCAGTGCTATGAACCGCGGGTTCGATGGCCATCTGCTATCCTGATAAGGAGTTTCTATGCCTAAAATCAAGAGGGGCATGTTTGGATGGGGCTGGCCGCAGTGCTAGCCGGAAGAGCGCCGCTGGTCGCCTGCTGAGTACGCGGCCACCTGTCAGTCTCGCGAAATCCTTCTGGGATTTACCGCTGCGCAACGTTTGACGGAGGGTCAGTGGGCGTTGCTTTTAACCGGTGACGAGCATGATTGTTGCTGTACTGATCACGGCACAGGTACGAAACGGCCTAAGCAGCAAAACTCGTTGATCTGAGGTGCATGCTCGTCCAGGTGACTTCGCGTTTGACAGCCTTTCGGAGAATGGCCGTCGGTCGGACGCGGGCTATATGTATCGTCGGCCTAACTTCTAAAGATTGCGGTGCGGCGAACTCGTTTATGAGGTGCCGTCGCCCGTCGTCCTCCGCTTCAAGCGTCCCGCTGGCACTCATGAAGCACTAGAAATTCCGTTGCTTTTTTGACGACTGGAAAGCGTTAAGTCGCGCAGAGCAAGCTTTTTGAACTGGCCTCTCACTTTCCCGGCTCTTGTGTAATCGCTGTGCGCGAAATGGCGGGGCAGTGACATCTCACTTTGGCCGTCATTGTTGGTTGATTGTCAAATGGGCCCTTTCGAAACCTTGGAGAACATCGTGGCAATACTTGTAAACATTACCAGCGGTACTCCCGACGCCGTGCAAATTTGGGGATTCCATGATCTGTGTTGCGTGGACGACGTCGCGGCCGCTCTCAACACGATCGCTGCGGGGCTGAGCGGTGATGGTAATACGATTCATGTGATGTCAGGTACTCATGGATACTGCAGCGGACGGGTTGGTGCAGTAGCGACGCGGGAACAGAGGTTCGCGGAAGAAGATCGAGTTCTCGCTCACCCAATGACGAAGGACAACAACGCCGTTGCCGTGGTTGTCCACGACTTCAATACCGACAAGCTGCCGGCCCCCGACTACGTGTCTGCGGCGATGGCGAAGCTCAACGCGGATATCCGCTCAATCGTCAGGACCGACACCGGAAACCATGTATTCCTCCTCGCCTACTGCTGTAGTGCTGGTACGGAGTAGATTCGCAAACCGGGACAAGAGAACAGGTGGGCTTGACCCCCCGAGCATGTGCCTATGGCGCAGCGCGAGCCGGTTAGACACGCTTGTCCGTTCTGCAACCTTTGCAAGGTCCCGCATGCGCCATCGGGCTTGCCGCTGACCCGCGAGGCCACGCTGCTGCGTCGCTTCGGCGGTGAACTGCGTTGCAAACCATACAGAAATTGCTCATATACGTACCGAAGAAACGGGGCGCTCAAACTACGAGCGAAGCGGCTGGTGGCAATGCTCGCACGTATTAGAATGCAGAAATGCAGCCATTTAATCAGTGTGCGCCTTTATTTTTAGTTGATATGCTGTTCACGATGCATAAAAGACAGATTCATAAACTTCTCGACCTTGCTCACGAAGAAGCCTACGCTTTCGTTGAGGAGAATCCAGCACGAGCTTTCAAAGAATCGGAAGAGCTCTTTGATGAAATGTTCTTTCATCCGCTTTCGCGTCACATTGGTGAAATGACAATCGCAGAAGTATCCACCCGTATTCGCGAAGGAGAATGAGAACGAAACCTAATCTATCAGTTGGGCTCTGAGCAGTCAGAGAGTCACTGTGACATTGCTGAATTGACCGAGTACGATCGCGTGCTTAGGATGCGAGATCGCCGTGACCCACGGTCTTCGCTTCCCAGCGGCGGTCATCAGTTGCGCGATGTCCTATGCTTCAGGTTTCGGTTCAGTCTGTGTGATATCAAAGCGCTGCTGTTCAAGTAAGAGTAGCGTTAGTTGCGGACCGCTCCGACTTACGGACCTGATGGCTGGAAAATGACAAAGGACAAACACCATGACGAAAAACTCCGATGCCGCAACGAGGGGAAGCCGTCCGTAGTGGTGTGGAGGCCCTTGCGATGGGGCTGACGCGAACGGGGCGTTATCCCGTTGACGATGGTCGTCAACCTGACAGCTAGGGATGAGTGACATGGCCTTAACAAAAACCGCATTGCGAGGAGCACGGTGTGAAGCGTATCAGCTTGTACCGATTGCCCGGCAGGTTCTGTCCGAATGTCGCGATGCAACCAGTCCGACTGGTTGGCTCGATTGAATCGAGCGTGGACGATCGTGTAACCCGTTCGAATGTTTCCGCCTCGCCGACAAATGTCATGCGTGGGTTGGGGTGGTCGGATCTGCGTAATAAACCGACGCCCGCACGACGGTTGGCGTCTTGACTCCCTCCGCCACTTCGGCAGGTTGCATGGCGCGCAGGCATCCAGTCGGGCTTGCCGTCCTGACGGTGCACGCGTCTGCATCCCGCTTTGCCTCAATTGCGCGCGCATCGCTTTATCCCGGGCATGACGGCCCGAGCGTCAACGACGACATAATCTGTAGCTGTCGGGTCGACCGGTTTGCACTACCCACGCGTGGCCACCCGAGCGCGTCTACTTTGCGCCCACTTCGGGGGTGGCCGCGATGGTGCGGTCGATGGAGTAAGGGTACCGGGCGGTGTAGACTGGCCGAATGCGAATGGTTGACTTGCCTCCTTGTCAGTAAGCGGCGGTGCCACATCGTCTCCATTGCATTCGGCCAACTGGATTGCTACTGATACGAGCAGAACAGCCGCCCCCAACATCGCACGAAAGGATGCTCAACTCCGCTGGCGGCCCGTTGTACTCATGCTTTTCGAACTAGAATTGCATTAGCTGTTCGGGGATTGCGACGTCGTCAGCGGCGAGGTCCGGAACTCGCTCGCAACCTTCGGCACGGATTGATGTGCACCCCTGCATGAAGGTAGACGCGACATTGACGATACCGGGATTGCCTTCCGCACCGAACACGCACGAAGTCATGGTCTGCTTGTTGTTGAGAAGGTGCTATGCACCGTGCCGGAAGGATTGAGCATTACAAAGCTGACCACGCATTTCGATTGGGCATGCGGAAAAGCTCCAATGAATCGTGGGAGTTCCCCTTCTAGTGACGAATTGCTGTCTGTCAATTCGTCAGTTTGCGATTGCCGTGTTCTGACTGCGCGAGTAAGGCTTCGACGACCTCGAAACCGATGCAATCAATCGGGTCCAGCCAGCGTAGTTTGGCAATCAGCTTCAGTGCAAGGGCCCGTTCGCCACGCCGTACGCTGATGAACGCAAGCGCCTTCAGCGTAAAGAGCCAAAAGCGCGGCGGCCCGGGAATGGAGAAGTCCGCGTCGCCCGGCTGCACCGCGCACCAATCACCGCTGATCGACGCTTCCCAGGCAGCGACCGCCAAAGCCCTCGTTGCAACTCTATGCGCCTCGCCAAGTTCTCCCCGGTTTGCATGGAACTTATATAGCAGATAGTAGGGTGGCAGGCAGCGCGGATAGGACAGGATGGCAGTCCACAACGCGGCGGCCACATCGTCATCGCTGCCGCGGCGGGTTCTCTCGATCAGCTGTAGTACGCCGGCCGGGACTTCACCGCCGAATAGATCCGTCGACTCGATACCAGTAATGAGATTCATCAAAGTTTCTCCGGATGTGATAAGGCGCTCAGCCGCGGAGCGATACTGAGCTTGTTCGTTTAGCCGAATTTGAACTGTATGCCATATCCCCCGCGCGGATAGGCCCATTCAACATTGTGGTGGTCGGTGCACAAAATGCGGCAACTACCGCATTCGAGGCAGCCGTCGGTGACCAACGTGACTGAGCCGTCGTTCTCGTTCCGATAGCAGGAGGCGGGACACACGAATGTACAGCTCTTTTCTGTGCAATCGTTTGTGCAAATGTCCACGTCTTTTATGCGGACGTGCGGCCGCCCGACGTCCACTCGGTAGCGATTTTGAAACAGCTTTTCGTCGATGTTGGCAGTGATCGTATTATTCATCGGAAAGCCCTCCAGAATTTGTATGCGTCGCCGATCAGCCCTGCCACTGAGCGACTTTTACGGAAGCTGGCTATGACCTCGCGCTTCTTGGTCTTCTTGTCGATGCCATCGACCGTCATCATAGTGCGGGCCGCTTTCGCGACGAGATCAGGGTATGTGGTAAAGAACTGGGGATTATGGTGTAAGACCTTCGGCATATCGCGGTACTTGTGCAAGTCCTTCATCACGAAACTCTTGTCTAGCGCGGCCTTATACGCTGACAGCGTGCTGGCACGGTAGCCGTGGCGGCCGGCCGCTTTGGCGGCTATTGCTGTCTCGGCGGCGAGGCGCCCCGTCGTCATTGCGAGATTCGAGCCTTCTCGGTGCGCGGCGTTGACGAAGCCGCCCGAGTCACCGACGATCATCCAGCCGTTACCGTATACTTGCGGGATCGCATTAAACCCTCCTTCGGGAATGAGATGCGCGCAGTACTCCTTCATCTCGCCACCCGCGATAAGGGGAGCGATGGACGGGTGACGCTTCATTTTCTCGAGAAGCAGATACGGGGTTGTGCGATTAGAGTTTTTCTTGAAGTCGCTCAGCATACAGCCGACGCCGATCGTCAGCGACTCCTTGTTCGTGTAAAGAAACCCAGTTCCTGCCATGCCATCTGTGATTCGTCCAACCATCTCTATTACAACGCCTTCTTGATCGGCAACGTTAAACCTCTCGCGAATTGTCTCCTCGGGCATGAAGAGGATCTCTTTCACAGCTAGTGCGACGTTGCGCGCTTCGATCTCACCATGAAAGCCCGCTTTGCGGGCCAAAGTTGAGTTGACGCCGTCAGCGAGAATCACGACATCCGCATAAACTTCGCCGTGTTCGCGGTCGCACTGGACGCCGACAACTTGGTCTCCGTCAAGAATCAGGTCATTCACCGTAGTCTCGCAGATCAGTAAGGCACCGGCCTCACGGACCTTCGACGAAAACCACTTGTCGAATTGCGCCCGTATGATCGTGTAGCGGTTATACGGTGGGTTGTTATAGTCGTCGCTACGCGTGTGTGTGCCCACAAACGAAGTATCGTCGAGCATCCACATGCGCTGTTCAATGATGTGGCGCTCAAGTGGCGCGTCGTCACGGAAGTCTGGGATGATTTCTTCAAGTGCATTGGCGTAAAGAATCGCACCTTGAACGTTCTTGCTACCGGGATATTCGCCGCGTTCGATTTGAAGTACTTTGAGTCCACCTTTAGCCATAACATAGGCCGCAGCGTTGCCCGACGGTCCGGCACCCACGACGATCGCGTCGAATTGCGACGATTCTCTCATCTAACTCTCCTGGTGTCTCGCATTTGCCGAAGTGCCAAGTGTTCCTTGCAGGCGTGCGTTAGCGCGGGCAGGAACTGCAGTGCGTCCCCGACGATGCCGTAATGCGCGCAATCGAAAATAGGTGCGTTGGGATCGGTGTTGATTGCGACAATCACGTCCGAGCTTTCCATGCCGACGCGATGCTGGATTGCCCCCGAGATGCCGGCTGCGATATAAAGTTTTGGCCGCACGGTTTTGCCAGTTTGCCCGACTTGTCGATCCGCCTCGACCCAACCTGCCTGCACGCACGGGCGCGTAGCGCCGACTTCACCACGGAGTACGCGCGCCAGATCAAACGCGAGTCCAAAATTCTCCGGAGTTTTGAGACCCTTGCCGCCGCTGACGATCACATCCGCATACGGAAGGTTGATCTGAGAACTCGTCGTATCGGCGACAAAGTCGAGCAATTTGGTGGCAATGTCGGCTTCGACGAGCCCCAGTGTTTCCTGCACGACCTCGCCGACGCGGCCTTCTTGCGCTGAGGGCATCGCCATGACCCGTGGGCGTACCGTCGCCATCTGCGGGCGATATGCAAGCGTCATGATCGTGCAGAGCAATGAGCCGCCAAACGTCGGACGGGTGGCCGCCAGTGACCGGGAGGTCGGATCGATGTTCAGTTCGGTGCAGTCGGCGGTGAGCCCAGTGAGCAGGGTTGTCGCAACGGAGCCGGCGAGATCCCGGCCCATCGAGGTCGCGCCGAGCAGTAGAATTTCAGGGTGGTATTTGTTGACCAGATCGGTCAGCCCCTTCGTGAATGGCTCATTGCGATAGCCACGCAACACTGGGTCGTGAATGACATAGGCTTTGTCTGCTCCAAGGCTGAACGCCTCAGTTGAAAACTTTTCGAGGGGCTCATCCGTGCCGCCGAGCACCGCCACGCAGACGTTGCTGCCAAGTTTGTCTGCAAGCTTGCGCGCCTCGCCGAGCAGTTCCCAAGACACGCTATGCACGTGGCCGCGGTCGTGCTCAAGGAAGACCCAGACACCGGTGTAGTTTTTCAGATGTTCGGGTAGCTCCAGGTTGCGGCCTCCGGCATTCAAGGCCGGCTGCTTTTTCGCGGCAACGGTCGAGTTCATAAGGTCCTCTTCATTAGCACGTCTGCCTCCAAAGTCGGATGGCGAGCGAACATCCTATGCACCAGATCCAACGAGACGCCGCGCAGGCTCGCCATATCCACTGTGAGCATCTCGGCTTTTTGCTCGCGCGGTGTTGGGCCGAACACTTTGCTCACTACGGTATGTGAGCCTTTCAGCCCAATTTTGCTAACGTCCTCGATGCCGGCCTGCTCGCGATTCCATTTCCGTACCGGAAAAGCTGCCGCGTGGATCATTCTGGGCAGCGACGCGAAGCGAAGTTCGTTGGTGTTCTCAAGCATCGTCACCAAGCATGGCAATCGAGTTTTGAGTACGTGTACGCCGCCTTCTGCACGACGCTCGACGACGATCGAGCGTGCGGTGAGGTCGATTTCCAGGATCCTGGACACGTAGGTGAGCAACTGGAAGCCCATGCGTGTAGCGATGCCGGGGCCGACCTGAGCAGTGTCGCCGTCGATAGTCTGCTTGCCAGTAAAGATCATATCGACCGGCTGTTCCTTGGCGATTTGTCGGATCGCGGTAGCCAGCGCATATGACGTTGCCAGCGTGTCGGCGCCAGCGAAAGCGCGATCGGTGACGAGTACAGCCTCGTCGGCCCCATAGCTGACGCATTTGCGAAGTGCGTCTTCAGCCTGCGGCGGCCCCATGCAGAGTGTGGTTACAGTACCGTCAAAGAGGTCCTTTAGCCTCAACGCTTCCTCCAGCGAGAACAGATCGTACGGGTTTACGATGGCTGGGACGCCTTGACGCATGATGGTGTTGGTGACAGGGTGAACGCGGATCTGTGCCGAGTCCGGTACCTGCTTGATGCAAACGACAATATGCATTGGCTACTCCGGGGTCAGGCGTCGCCGCGTGCTGGCAGCGACGCGCGCAGCTGGTCAAGTGAGACGACCCGCCGTCCGTCCGCTTCCTGAAAGACTCTGAAAACCTTTTGCTCTGCGGGCGTGGACAAGACGAAGTCGTTGTAGGCCTTATTCAGTAAACATCGATAGATAGAGAACACAGCCGCCGCGTTATTACGCGGTAGCGCCTTCTGTTGCTCGATGTACTGAAAAAACCGCTTGAGAATGTGCAGGCGGCTGACGTTCACTACCTTCTCATCGTATGAAATGTCAAAGAATCGCAGGAAGTCTTCCGCGGACGACAGGCGATGCAGTTGTTCGATAACTTCTTGCACGTAGTTTCTCCTATTGGACCAATGCGCACCCGATGACGGCCTCAAGACACCTTAACTCGGGTGCCACGTGCTTGCGTCAGGAAGCGATGCAGATCGGCTGTCCCCGGCGCCTGTTTGTACTGTGTGGCAAATGACCGGATACGTGCAAGCAACTGGGGCACAAGCCGCTCAGACACTTTGACGCCAAGAGCGTCGTAGGCGTCACGCACACTTTGGGATCCAGAATGTTTGCCGAGTATCGTCGACCGGTGCCGGCCTAGTTCTGCGGGATCGAATCCCTCGTAGGTCGTGGGGTGCTTCGAAAGGCCGTCGGTATGAATGCCTGACTCGTGCGTAAAGACGTCCCTACCAACAATGCTCTTGTTGGAGGAAATAGCGCGGCCAGACGCCCGTTCGACCAGCGATGAGATGTCGCATAACGCAGTTGCGTCAATGCCGGTGTCTCGTCGGAGCAGATGTCGCGTGCCCATGACGACTTCCTCAAGCGCTGCATTGCCGGCCCGCTCACCCAAGCCGTTGACGGTAGTGCTGGCGTGGGTCGCCCCTGCCGAGAGAGCCGCTAGCGTGTTGGCGGTGGCGAGTCCGAGGTCGTCGTGCGAATGGATTTCGATTTCCAGGTCCACGGCGGCGCGAATTGCTGCGATAGCGTGGAATGTCTTGAAAGGATCCAATATGCCTACGGTGTCCGCAAATCGAACGCGCTGAGCCCCATGCTGCTCTGCGCATCGCGCAACTTCTAAGATGAACGAGGGGTCCGCACGCGAGGCGTCTTCCATACCGAGGGAGATCTTGGGGTGGCTTTTCGCAGCCTTACCAATGACGCGTGCGATGCGCGCTAGCACCCAACTACGCGGCTGTCGTAGCTTGTGTTGCAAGTGAATATCCGATACCGGGACCGAAAGATGAATCATGTCGGCATCGCAGCGTAATGCCGCGCTGAGGTCCTCGTCGGTGAGTCGCCCCCAAACCATCAGACGAGCGTCGAGGTTCATGTCGACAATCGCATCAATGCACGCCATTTCCTCTTCGCCCATGGCTGGAATGCCGATATCGAGTTCGGAGACGCCAGCTTGCGACAGCGCGGCGGCAATCGCGCACTTTTCCTCTGTGCGAAATGCGACGCCAGCGGTTTGCTCGCCGTCGCGGAGTGTCGTGTCATTGATGATTGGGTTGCTCATGTCGGATCGCTTCAATTGTTGGCCATGGGTCGCAAACGTTGTGCCAGGTGATGGTCTACACGTCAAAACAACGCTTTGCGGTACCCTGTCGGCGCCACACGAACGGCCGAAGCTTGCCCTTCAGGCGGAGGATCGCGGATGCCCCACGCGCGCAATCCGGCAGTGCCGGGTGATTGAGAGCGTATAGTGGCCTACCAAAAGCAATTTGTGCTCACGACGAGTGCGTTATTTTTGTCGTGACAGCGACAGAATACGGCTTGGTTGTCGGCTTTTGGTCAAGACGCGTAGGAAGAACATTGAGTTGGTTGGCCAACTCACGTACCGATACCAATGGAGTTCGAGCGAGTGGCATGGATTTCGCTGATAAAGCCGGCGAACCACTGGAGGCTTTGGAGAGAACATCCATGCAAGATTGCGCGAATGCCAGCACGCTGTCCTCGACTGCGCCTGTCGGCATCCAAAAGACACTAACCCTGAGGGTGACCGGACATTCGCTTGTTCAGATCGACGGCTGCGACACCCACGGCCGCGCAGACAAGTCGGGCTGCAGTTCGTCGGACGTGCCTGAGCGCGAGCCGGCAGAAGTATGGGACAGGATAAGCAAGCATCCTTGTTTTTCGGAAGAAGCGCATCGCCATTACGCGCGAATGCATGTGGCGGTGGCGCCCGCCTGCAACATCCAATGCAACTACTGCAATCGTAAATATGACTGTTCCAATGAGTCGCGACCCGGCGTCGTGTCGGAGAAGCTGACGCCGGAGCAGGCCGTGAATAAGGTTATGGCCGTCGCGGCCAAGATTCCGCAGTTGACGGTGTTGGGCGTTGCGGGTCCCGGTGACTCGCTCGCCAATCCGAAGAGGACTTTTGACACTTTCCGTATGCTCCGCGAGCGCGCTCCGGACATCAAACTATGTCTGTCAACGAACGGACTAGCGTTGCCGGACTTTGTCGATGAGATTTGCAGCAACGCTGTTGAGCATGTGACGATCACCATCAATATGGTGGACCCCAACGTCGGTGAATTGATCTATCCGTGGATTTTTTGGGACCACCGGCGCGTCAGGGGCAAGGAGGCCTCGCAGATCCTTCATGAGCGGCAAATGCAAGGGCTCGAAATGCTCACGGCGCGCGGCGTGTTGACGAAGATCAACTCGGTGTTGATTCCGGGCATAAATGACGAACACCTGATCGAGGTGAACAGCGAAGTGAAGAAGCGCGGTGCTTTCCTGCACAATATCATGCCGCTCATCTCGGACGCTGAGCATGGCACGTATTTCGGACTGCACGGACAGCGTGGCCCTACTGCTAGCGAGTTAATGGTCGTGCAGGACCGTTGCAAGGGAGGCGCTACGTTAATGCGCCATTGCCGTCAGTGCCGTGCGGACGCAGTAGGTCTACTGAGTGAGGACCGCCGCGACGAGTTCAAGCTCGACGGGATCGACGACATGGAAACTAGGTCCGACGCTAATTACCGTCGGGAACATCAGCGCCGAGTGGAAGTGCAACGCAATGCGCAGCGCGACGCGAAACAGACTGCAATGGCTTTGGTGAAGGCGAGCGAAGTGCCGGCCGACCTGAAGGTGCTGATCGCTGTCGCGACGAAGGGAGGCGGCCGCGTGAACGCACATTTTGGGCATGTCTCCGAGTTCCAGATTTTCGAGGTCAGCGCTGGCGGAGCGATCTTTGTGGGACACCGCCGCGTGGAGTCGTATTGTCGGGGCGGCCATGATGATGAAGATCGCCTGCCACCGCTCATACACGCAATCAGCGATTGCCACGCTGTACTGGTTGCGAAGGTCGGTTTGTGTCCGCGCAAGGAGCTGTCGCAGGCGGGCATTGAGCCGGTGGACCAGTACGCGTACGAAACAATCGAAAAAGCCGCGCTGATATGGTTCATCGAATATTGCAGCCGCATCACGAAAGGCGTGACCGTGCACGTGGAGCGTGGCGCCCCCGGGATCCGGCAGAAGACGTCGATCACTGCGACGGCTGCTGCTGATTGAGCGGCAGACGGACAAATGGATCGGCGCTGCCCGCGCGCTATACAAACCATCATTACAAGGAGTGCCATTATGCCCCTGAAGATCATTGCCTCGACCTGTACCGGCTGCTCGGCCTGCGAGCCGCAGTGCCCGAATGTCGCCATAAGCGAGAAAGGTGGCGTGTTCGCGATCGATCCGAAGAAATGTACCGTATGCGAAGGACAGTTTGATACTCCGCAGTGCTTGGCGGTTTGTCCCGTGGACGGGTGCATTGTGGTGAGCTAGCATCGCTAGCCGCGGGCAGCACATTGACGAATCGTCAAACGACTGCTAACTGTTACCATGCCGACATCATGTTGACCAAATTTTCTGTTACCGCTGCCGCGGAAAAGTTTATGCGCCGTGTGGTGCGTTTTTCCGGCTTGCCATCAAGTGCTGGTTTTCGTCTTCTTGTCAGGACCGGCGGATGCTCTGGATATGACGCCGAATTCAGTGCCGAAGTAGAGGCTCGGACCGGCGACGAGACCATCGAAGTCCACGGACTGCGAATTTTCTTGCCGGCAGAAAGCCGCGTTTTGCTAGATGGTCTGAAGATCGACTTTATCGAAACGCCAGATCGGTCAGGTTTCGCATTTATTAAGGAGGACCAACGGTCGGTCGTCGCGGTCAGTGCCGATGTCGCTCGGATTGATGTGAGCGCGATCGGACGCGGTTGACGCATTCATCGACCGCAGTTGTCTTGAGCTAGCAGTTCGGTATGTCACGGAGGAAAAGTATGACTGGAACTGACAACGATGACCTCATTGAGCTCACATTTGCGCCTCGCTTCAGCATTGGTGAGCGCGTCGCTTCGCGCTTCTCCATCCGTAACGACGGCACATACGCCGGTAAGGCTTTGGGTGAATCGCTCGTCAGCAAAGGCGACGTGGGGTATGTGATCGGAATCGAAACCTTCCTGCAACGGTTCTACATCTATGCAGTTCACTTCGTCGAAATCGACCATCGCGTCGGCATGCGCGCCAAGGAGCTATGCACGCTCGACCACCTTCCCCATGACGTGCTCGCCCGTTTGGGCGAGCATGCGGCCGATCTATGCTGGATAGGTCTTCGTATCCCCGAGGGAACTGACCGCAATGGAACCGTCGGACGCGGCTCGTGTAATGCGCATGGTTATGATGCACCGGACGGTTCGCAAGTCAACGGAGCCCGTCTAGTCGTCGGCAATCCGCGTCACGGAGTTGCGGGACCTTTGCAACGGCGAAGTCTATTTTAGGCCGGTGCGGAAGCGGCTTTCTGGTTAAGGCTTGGAGGCTTGCCGAAATGGCCAGAAATACGTGGTGCCTGCGAGTCTTGCGATGCGCTCAATCAGTCAATTTTGACGGGCAGGCGGTCGCTGCACTGAGGGCGAGATCGCGCCCGGCTGGACGGTCGTAAGGGAAGAAGGACGATATCGGTCTATCAGAGCTGGGAGGCACTGGTCGCAGTACAAGAGCCACCTACGACGAGCGCTGTGCTTCTCGGCCCGATCGTTAGATTTATTGGATTTACTTGTTGAAGTGCGAATCTTTTAACCGACCTTGGAACTCTCAACGTGAAACTAATGATCCGCATGGACAGGAAAGGCATACTCAGCGCCTACGTGCCAAAGAAGGATCTCGAGGAGCAGATCGTCTGCATCGATGGCAAGAAGATGTGGGGCGGAGTGATAACGCTTGCGAACGGCTGGCGATTCCAGCTGCCGGAGATGGCGGCCGATACAACGCTTCCTGTCACCGTAGAAGCGCGTCGCGTCGCGGGTGAGCCCGACTGACATGGCACTTACAGCAGATCAGATCAGTACTATCGCCGAGTTGATGCTGAGCGAACCGACGCTGCTGGAGGCTGCCGCAACCTGGCGGAAGTCGTATCCCGATGTGCGAGTCATTCGGATTAGCGCGGTCGAGCTTGTCAATGAAAAACCCCTCCTCCAGTTTCGGGGCCGCCGCGTTTATCTCGCGACGTCGACAGGTGTCTGTGTTTCCGTGACAACAGACGCAAGTGAGGCCAATATGCTCATCCTTGCAGAAGACGGAGTCTACGATGGAAACTGAGGGAATTTCACTTACTGAGCCTGCGTGCGGGCCGCGGGAGGTCGAGCTGGTTCACGCGGTCCTGCAATCGTCGTGCTGGAGCGACGGACCAATGCTCGATTCTTTTGAGACTGCATTCGCAGGCTGGAGCGGCCGTGTCCATGCGGTCGCAGTGGCGAGCGGGACGCTCGGCACTTGGATTGCGCTGCGTGCGCTCGGCATCGGTCAAGGCCATGAAGTCATCTGCGCATCGCATACATGGCATCAGATCGCGCATGCGATCACCCTCGCTGGCGCGACACCGGTGTTTGCCGACATCGACTACTGGAGCGGTTGCCTCGACGCGATGAAGGCACAAGAGAAGATTGGAGATCGGACGCGTGCAATCCTTGCGGGAAATACGAACGGACATCCTGCCGCGTGGCAATCGTTGCGCGAGCTTGCCGATTTGAATGGTCTGAGCCTGATCGAGGATAGCACTGAGGCGCTCGGATCACGCTACCGTGGGCGCTGCGTGGGGTCGTTCGGTAAAGTGACGGTTTTTGACTTTTCGCCACCCTCCGCGTTGTGTGCGGGAGAGGGCGGAATGCTCGTCACGGACGACGACAGCTTGGCGCACGAACTGCGTTACTTAAGGCGACGTCTGAGCGCCGATCGAAAGTCGGTCTCCCTCGGTGCCCGGGTGCCGCTGCAGGCGGGTATGAGTGAAATCACCGCCGCGCTCGGCCTCGCACAACTGGCAGGGCTCGAGGAGCGGCTCGCCCAACGGAAGCGGGTCGAAGCCTGGTATCATGAAGCGATGGAGAGCTTCGAAGGCATCAAACCACCGTATCAAGCGGAGGACGTGGACGAAGTGAATTGGATGCTTTACGTCGTGCATCTGGGCAAGAGGTTTACTCACAGCGCGCGTGCTCAAATGATCGACGACATGCTGGCTTCCGGGGTAGAAACGGCAGCCTACAGCCATCCGTTGCATGAGCAGTTTCATTACATGAAGGCCGCCGATGCTATTGGAGGTCGACGAGGCTGTCTGCCCGATACCGAGCGGATTGGCGATCGAGCACTCGCGTTGCCGCTGCACACTCAGCTTACTGTTCAGGATGTGAAGTACATCGTCAAAACTTTGAAGGACACGGCGACCAACGTCGGTGCGGGGGCCGCGATCTATCTCTAGGTAGAACAACGGAAAGAGAGAAGAAGGTAACATCGGCCATGTTGTCGCTGCGCCTTTATTAACCCTCACGCAACAGTTTGCTGCGGTCCGCCGTCGAGTAGTTGCTGAAATGTCCCTCGTGCGCCGCTTGACGGCGGGCCGCAGCGATGATTGCCCTGCTGCGCGCTGGGGCGGACGGTGCACTGACCTGCTTCTCCAGTTCGGTGCTCTGACAGCGGGGGCAGGCCACGGGCGAGTTCGTGCGCACGAGAGTTTCGAAACGCAACCTGCAGTTGCGACATACATAGTCGTAGAGCGGCATGACGAGGGGCAGGTCAACGGGAAACATTATCGGAGAAGACGCCGCGCGCGCTCCCCGGGCCATAATAAGGCGATTCGCCGGCTGAGACCAATTTGGGGCTCCTGCGTTCGTGTGCCGCGTGCAGTAACTGGAGTCCCAAATCGGCAGCCATGTCGAGGGCGTCACGGCCGTCTGGCGCAACGAGACTGTCATTCGCGCCGAGCGACAGCAACAGCCACATAACCTCAATTCGACCGGTGGCGGCCGCCTGCATCAGACACGTCATATCGTCCGCGTTTAGGTGATCAAGAGCGAGTCCTGCACCGACCAACCGAAGGATCGGTCCTGGTGCGCCGCCCAAACATGCATACCACAGCGCATGGTTTCCTTCGTCGTCGAGGGCGCTGATGCGTGCGCCTGATTCGAGTAGCGCAGCGACAATGTAGTCTTCGCCGTGCAGCGCCGCCAGCATTAAGGGCGTAATGCCGTCAATGCTGCGCGATTGAGTGTCCTGGAAGTCGTGAGCATCGAGCCATTTCGCAACCGCCACGCACGGAGGTGCATGAAGATCTGCGTCGGCGTTCGGGATATCCGTGTGCGTGTGGCTCGGGCTTTCGAGTAGGGGAGTCTCGAGTGACGCGGTTTGACGTGATGCGGTCTTGGTGCGCAGTGACATGCTTTCACTCCGGTGGAGGTGATTGGAATCGCCGTCACATTCTGAAACGCGAGGCAGCGATTACATGCGGGCGACCTGCCGTGACGCTGTCGTCAGACGGGCCTGTTTTCATTTGGATCGCGAATCGGTCCCATCAGTTTGAGGCCTTCCGCGTAACTTATCGTGTCAAAGGAAAAGCTAAATTGCATCGCCGCATCGACGATAGCATCGAGCTTCCCGGCAGTGTCTGTCCTCTTGAGGTCGCCCTTCTCCAGGTAAAGGAGTTCGAGCATCTCGTTGTAGACTGTCGATTCGAGTATCGGCAGAACATAAAACGTCGCTTCTTTGTACGGCACCTGAAAGCGGCTGGACAGATCGATGTTGTCACAGAACAGGAAGTACTTGCCGTGGTGCGACAGGGCCTCGCCGAGTACTTCTCCGACATTCGTCAAGTGTTCAAAACTCAGTAACCAACCTGCGAAGAATTGGACGTGTGGGTCGCCAGCATTCGCGACAGCCATCACCTGCTCGCAAGAGAGCTCGGGCGGGCGGGCCTCGTCGGCGAGGTGAGGCCCAAATCGTAGCGCCAGCTCACCGCGAAAGCCGAACCTGTCAGCCGCATTTGTGCGGCCCTTAAAGACGGGGTTGAGGAGGCGCCCCTCGCGATCGAGGCGGGCAAATGGTGTCCCACTGAGTGCAGGAGAGGTTAGCGTATCAGGCATTCTGTAATCCTAATTGGAGAAATAGCTTGGCATAGTTAATCTGGTGCTGGATCGTGCCTTTTCAGCGGGCAGCCAGAAACTCGCAACATCCGTACCAATGCTGCATGCTGGCCAATACTGCGGTAAGCCGGGTCAAGCGGGCAACAACTCTGCACGTGGATGTCCATTTGGGGCAAAGGGGCGTGCGGTTTGTCAGGAAGACGACGTCGAAATTGTCGGTGGCCGAAATTGGAGAGTTTGCGGATGGCCTCGCTGAGCAAGCATTTGGCGGATTCAGGGGCTTGTGGCATGGACGTTGCAGGGACGAAGGGCGCGGACACACTCCGGCCGATGCGTGACTCTAGAAGAAGACCATATAGACACAGCAGGCTGAGGACTTGGTCGTGGCTTTTCAGTGCTGATTCGCACCTATGGTTTTACCTTCTAATCTCAATGGAGTAAAACAATGTCTCAACTTCGACAAATTGCCTTCTACGGAAAGGGCGGCATCGGTAAGTCGACCACGTCGCAGAATACGCTTGCAGCGCTTAGCGACCTTGGGCAAAAGATCTTGATCGTTGGGTGCGATCCCAAGGCCGACTCGACACGTCTTATATTGCACGCGAAAGCTCAGGACACCATCCTCTCTCTCGCGGCGGAAGCCGGTTCGGTCGAAGACCTCGAACTCGATGACGTTATGAAGATAGGCTACAAGAATATCCGCTGTGTCGAGTCGGGCGGGCCTGAGCCAGGCGTCGGCTGTGCGGGTCGGGGTGTCATCACATCGATCAACTTCCTTGAGGAGAATGGCGCCTACGACGGAGTCGACTACGTGTCATACGATGTGCTCGGCGACGTCGTTTGCGGTGGCTTCGCAATGCCTATTCGCGAGAACAAGGCACAGGAAATTTACATCGTGATGTCGGGAGAAATGATGGCGATGTACGCCGCTAATAACATCTCGAAGGGAATCTTGAAATATGCGAACAGTGGGGGTGTGCGTTTGGGCGGACTCATTTGCAACGAGCGCAAAACCGACAAGGAACTTGAACTGGCCGAATCACTGGCAGCGATGCTAGGCACTAAATTGATTCACTTCGTCCCGCGCGACAACATTGTGCAGCATGCGGAACTTCGTCGGATGACCGTGATTGAGTACGCGCCGGACAGCGAGCAGGCTGGGCAATATCGCGCGCTTGCGGAGAAGGTTCACCATAACGGCGGCAATGGCGTGATTCCAACCCCGATCACAATGGATCAGCTCGAAGACTTATTGATGGAAAAAGGAATTATGGTGCAAGTCGATGAGTCCCAAGTCGGCAAGACCGCCGCCGAGCTCACCGCCTGACGAGTGCTGGACGACGGTTGCCGTGCGGCGCACGGCTACCGTTTCCGCCAACGACAGTCTTCACTTATAGGATATTCAATGACCGCGACGGTTGAAGAACGCAAAGCTGCTAATAAGGCCTTGATTGACGAAGTGCTGCGAGCTTACCCTGAAAAAATGGCTAAACGGCGGGCCAAGCATTTGGGTTCCTTCGAACAGGGCAAGCCTGACTGTGGTGTGAAGTCAAACATCAAGTCTTTGCCGGGGGTGATGACGATTCGGGGCTGCGCTTACGCGGGCTCGAAGGGCGTCGTCTGGGGGCCGATCAAGGACATGATTCACATCAGTCACGGACCTGTCGGATGCGGGCAGTACTCGTGGGGATCGCGCCGCAACTACTACGTCGGGACGACAGGAATCGATGCGTTTGTCACGATGCAATTCACGTCCGACTTCCAAGAGAAGGACATTGTGTTCGGCGGCGACAAGAAACTCGATAAGATCGTCGACGAGATTCAGGAGCTGTTTCCGCTGAACAGGGGCATATCCGTCCAAACCGAATGCCCAATCGGCCTCATCGGTGACGATATTGAGGCAGTATCTAAAAGGAAGAGCGCGCAGTACGGCGGGCACACGATCGTACCGGTGCGCTGTGAGGGCTTTCGAGGCGTATCGCAGTCACTCGGGCATCACCTCGCAAACGATGCGATTCGCGACTGCGTGTTCGACCGCGTCGAGCCGAGACAGCGATCCGCGCTGGAGTCCACACCGTACGATGTCGCGATCATTGGCGACTACAACATTGGCGGTGATGCGTGGTCGAGCCGCATTCTCCTCGAGGAAATGGGCCTGCGGGTCATCGCGCAGTGGTCAGGCGATGGCACTCTCGCAGAACTTGAGAATACGCCGCGATCTAAGCTCAACCTGCTTCACTGCTACCGTTCGATGAACTACATCAGCCGGCACATGGAGGAGAAGTATGGCACTCCATGGGTCGAATACAATTTTTTCGGCCCGACAATGATCGAAAAGAGCTTGCGCGAGATTGCAAGCCGATTCGACGACACCATTATGGAAAACGCCGAGAAGGTGATCGCAAAATACCGTCCGTTGATGGATGCCGTCATAGCCAAATATAAGCCGCGGCTTCAGACGAAAAAAGTGATGCTGTTTGTAGGTGGCCTTCGCCCACGCCACGTAATAGGCGCGTACGAGGATCTTGGGATGGAAGTTGTCGGTACCGGCTACGAGTTTGCTCACAACGACGACTACCAGCGCACAACGCATCACATAAAAGAAGGCACTCTGATTTACGACGACGTGACTGGCTACGAATTCGAGAAGTTTGTCGAACATACGCGACCAGACCTCGTCGGCTCCGGCATCAAAGAAAAATACGTCTTTCAGAAGATGGGCGTCCCATTCCGCCAGATGCACAGCTGGGATTATTCTGGCCCATATCATGGCTACGACGGCTTCGCTATCTTCGCGCGGGACATGGACATGGCGATCTCGAGTCCTGTCTGGAGTCTGTCGAAAGCACCGTGGAAGAAGGCGGCGTGAGCGCTGTTAGCGGCATGGCCGCGCCGATCGCCGGTTGCATAGAACATCAATACAGGAGCCAATCATGCCCCAATCAAGCGACAAAATTCTCGATCACGAACTGCTGTTTCGCGAGCCGGAGTATCAAGAGCTCCTTCGCAATAAGAAAGATAACTTCGAGTTCAACCATTCCGACGAGGCGATAAAGCGGGTTGCCGAATGGACGAAGACAGAAGATTATAAACTGAAGAACTTCGCCCGTGACTCCCTGACCATAAATCCAGCCAAGGCGTGTCAGCCTCTTGGTGCCGTATTCGTCGCGAACGGATTCCATAAGACACTGCCTTTCGTGCATGGCTCGCAGGGCTGCGTGGCCTATTACCGTTCGCACTTTTCGCGACATTTTAAAGAGCCGACGTCGTGCGTCAGTTCGTCCATGACAGAGGATGCGGCCGTGTTCGGTGGTCTGAACAACATGATCGACGGTCTCGCGAATGCATACAATCTCTACAAGCCCGACATGATCGCCGTATCCACGACCTGCATGGCGGAGGTGATTGGCGACGACCTCGACGCGTTCATCAAGAATAGCAAGCAGAAGGGCAGCGTGCCACAAGATTACGACGTGCCGTTCGCGCATACGCCCGCGTTTGTCGGCAGCCACGTGACCGGCTACGACAATGCGCTCCTGGGCATCCTGAAGTACTTTTGGGACGGCAAGGCGGGCACTACTGCACCACTTTTGCGAGTTCCTGACGAGAGCGTGAACTTTATCGGAGGGTTCGACGGCTTCGTGGTCGGAAACATGAAGGAGATTCGGCGTATCTTCGATTTATTTGGCGTAAGCGTGAATATTATTTGCGATCCATCGGGAACTTGGAACACGCCGACTGATGGCGAATTTCGGATGTACGAGGGCGGGACTACGAAAGAGGAGGTCGAACGTGCGCTGAACGCCAAGGCAACGTTCGTCTTTCAGGAGTATTGCTGTGAAAAGACCAGCAAGTTCCTCGCCGATCATGGCCACGAAGTCGTGTCACTGAATGCGCCTGTCGGCGTTTCAGGTACAGATCATTTCCTCATGGAGATTTCGCGCGTGACGGGAAGACCAATCCCGGCTGAACTTGAAAGGGAGCGTGGGCAACTAGTTGATGCGATGGCAGACAGTCAGGCGAGTCTGCACGGCAAGCGGTATGCGCTCTATGGCGATCCAGATCAGATGCTCGGTTACACGAACTTCCTGCTTGAGTTGGGCGCGGAGCCGGTGCACGTGCTCTCGACGAACGGTAACGAGGGGTGGGCGGAAAAGGTTAGGGCATTGCTGGACGCGTCGCCATATGGTGAAGGATGCAAGGTCTATCCAAAGCGCGATCTATGGCACTTGCGCTCGCTGCTATTTACGGAACCAGTGGATTTCCTGATCGGCAATACACACGGAAAGTACTTGGAGCGCGACACTGGTACGCCGCTCGTCCGACTCGTGTTTCCGATTTTCGACCGCCACCATTACCACCGCTATCCGACGTGGGGGTATGCGGGGGCATTACGCGTTCTGTTAGCGCTGCTGGATGAATTCTTCGAGACACTCGATGCAAGCACGATTGACATCTCGAAGACCGATTACAGCTATGACATCATCCGGTGAGGGGTGGACCCGTTCGGGGCTGGGCTCAGTGTCGAGTGCTAAAAGGGGGGGCAGTTCAACCCGCCGGAAAGCATGGATATTGGGTCTCCCTAATTGCTCGACGTCGCTGGCTTCGGCTGCGTTGCTGTTCCAATAGCATCCTCAAGACCGAAGCGCGAAGGCAAGAATCGACATTAGGAGCGGCGCGACGATTGCGCCGGACCTTTCGCGAAGCGTCGGCGGTTAGTCGACCAGAAGATGACGATCGACTCCTCCGCGCTGCATTTTGCCATTCATAGCGCTACTTAGAGGCGCTAACAAAATGAGTCCTTCAGCCTTCGCCAAGAGATGATGCAGCAGGGGAGTTTGATGAAGGCTTGGTGGATGAAGGCAAGGCGTTCGAAGCGGATGCGCAGTCGCCGGAAGTTGTGAAGCCACGAAATGGTTCGCTCGACGACCCAGCGGGTTTTGCCAAGGCCGCTGCCATGAGGGTGGCCACGTCGGGCGATTTCGGTAGCGATGCCGGCTGCGTGCAGCGGACGGCGGTATTTGTCGTGATCGTAGCCCCGATCGCCCTGAACGATGCGGGGCTTCGAAAGCGGCCGGCCGCGCTTGCCGGCAATGGGTGGGATCGCATCAACCAGCGTGTGAAGCTGGGTGAGATCGTGACGGTTGGCGCCGGTGAGGATTGCCGCGAGCGGGATGCTTTGAACCAGGTTGCGCGCGGACGGTGGGATTCGGTCCCGTTTTTGACCTGCACCCACCGCGCGGATCGAGGAGGAGTCGACGACGACACGGGACCAGTCAATCCGGTCGGACTCGCGTAGCTTCGCGGGCACCACTTCGTGTAGCCGGTCCCAGACGCCGGCAGCCTGCCAGTCTCGTAGACGGCGCCAGCAACTCATGCCACTGCCGCAGCCCATCTCGCGGGGCAGCAGGTCCCAGCGCAGGCCCGTCTGCAAGATGAACAGGATGCCGGTAAGCATGGCCCGGTCATCCAGTGGTTTGCGTCCGGGATACCGTGAGCGGCGAGGTTTGGGTGGGGGCATCAAGGGTTCAATGAGTGCCCACAACGCATCAACGAGTAGTTTGGCCATGGCCTCCTCGTCACCGAAACAATGACGAGGTTAACAGCAATCGTTGGAAGTTAACAGATCAAAGCAATCATATTGTTAAGGCTTCTTAGTGCTACGGAGAGCCACACGGCATATCGCAATCCCACGATCGGTTGCAAAACATTTCGGGACGCATTGCGCAATTCGGAGCGCGGACGGAGAAGTGCAAGAACTCATATGGCCTGCGACGCGGTAACGCACACAAGCACTGCGTAAAACATCAGTTGATTGCGATCAACGCTATCGGCCACGAATTCGGACACAGTGTAGAAGGTTAATGGCTAAAGGTAATGACAATGATAAAGCAACTCCGTAATGTGGCTGCTGCACTACTCCTTATGTCACCATTTGTACCGCACGCAGCTAACGCCGCCGACAGTGAAGTCGTCGGAAACTACGCAGGTGATTGGTTGGTACGCCTCCGCGCGATAAGCATTGAACCGCAAGTTCGCAGCACTGACACGCTTTCCGCGCTCGATGTCGGCGTAAGCAACGCGCTGGTGCCAGAGGTCGATTTCACTTATATGGTACGGGACAGCATCGGCGTGGAGTTGATTCTTGGTACCTCACGTCATCACCTGACGTCGAATCTCGGCGACCTTGGTGGCGTTAACGTGCTGCCACCGACATTGTTATTGCAATATCATTTTAATCATGCGGGACGCGTTCGACCGTACGTTGGTGCCGGACTCAACTACACGCTCTTTTATAACAACGGATTGCATGCGGGAGGTGTACCCGTCTCTATAAAGAATCACAGCTTTGGTCCTGCGCTGCAGGTCGGGATTGACGTGCAGGCATCAAAGAGTCTATTCGTTAACGCCGACATCAAGAAGATATGGATGAAGACTGACGCATCGCTTAGCGGCTCGACAATTGGCGCCTTGCATCTCGATCCGCTGGTCATTGGTATTGGCGTCGGGGTGAAGTTCTAGACGTTGCGAATCTCAAGCGACAGACGGTTCAGTGAACGGCTGGCTTCGCTCCTTGTACAGTGGTTAACTTGGGAGAAGATGGGCATGACAGAGAGGAAAGCTTTTAAGGAGTGGTTAATCCCTATCGGTGGTTGGCTGTTCGTTTCTCTTGCTGGGTGTAGCCCCAAGTTTCTCGTCCTGAGTCCCAAGGGTAGCGTAGGCGCGGCGGAGAGATCACTCATCGCCTCGGCCACATGGGCCATGCTGCTGATCGTAGTTCCCGTTATTATCCTCACGCTTACCTTCGCGTGGCGCTACCGCGCGTCGAACCGCAGCGCACGCTACGTCCCGACCTGGGTTCACTCAACGGCGATTGAAGTGGTGGTCTGGGCCATACCCGCTGCCATCATTCTATTCCTCGCCATCCTTACGTGGCGTACCACGCATGAGCTCGACCCTTATAAACCACTGGAATCGGACGTGAAGCCCATCAACGTCGAAGTCGTCGCGGTCGACTGGAGATGGCTCTTTATCTATCCTGACCTCGGCATCGCTACAGTGAACGAATTGGCGGTGCCTGTCAGCACGCCGGTCAATTTTCGCATCACGTCGGACTCGGTGATGAACTCTTTCTTCATCCCGCAACTTGGCACTCAAGTCTACGCGATGGCCGGCATGCAAACGCGGTTACACCTGATCGCCGACGAAGCGGGCGACTTCACGGGCTTCTCGTCGAATTACAGCGGCAAAGGCTTCTCCGATATGAAGTTCCGTACGGTGGCTACGAGCCAGCGGGGCTTCGATGCGTGGGTGGAGACGGTAAAAGCTTCATCGACCCAGCTTACGATGGATCGGTACGCAACGGTCACGCAGCCGCACGCAAACGCGCCCGTGCAGTACTTCTCGAAGGTCGACCGGAGGCTTTTCGACAAAATCGTCGGCAAATACAACAACGGCAACGTCGCGGATTTCACTGCATCATCGTGCGTAACCAAAGGGTAAACAGCCATGTTCGGAAAACTCACATTAGACGCGATGCCTTTCGATCAGCCCATCGTCATGGGGGCGTCGGTGTTCATGGCGCTTGTTGTCCTCGGCGTGTTCTGGCTGGTCACCTTAGAAGGCAAGTGGAAGTACCTCTGGGTCGAGTGGCTCACGAGCGTGGACCACAAGCGCATCGGCGTCATGTACATGATTGTAGCCGTGCTCATGTTGGTGCGCGGCTTTGCCGACGCCGTAATGATGCGCCTTCAACAAGCCGTGGCGTTCAATTCGCCAGGCTATCTGCCGCCGGATCACTTCGACCAGATCTTCACGGCGCATGGCGTCATCATGATCTTCTTCATGGCGATGGCGCTCATGGTAGGCTTCTTCAATCTCGTCGTGCCATTGCAGATCGGCGCGCGCGACGTGGCGTTTCCGTTCCTGAACTCGCTTTCCTTCTGGTTGACCGCAGTCAGCGCGGCGTTGATCAATCTGTCCCTCGTAGCTGGCGAATTCGCGAAGGTCGGCTGGCTCGCGTATCCGCCGCTTTCCGAGCTGAAATTTAGTCCTGGCGTTGGAGTGGACTACTATATATGGGCGATTCAGCTCTCGGGTGTCGGCACCTTGATGTCGGGCGTGAACTTCTTTGTCACAATCATCAAGATGCGCGCGCCGGGGATGTCGCTCATGAAGATGCCCGTGTTCACATGGACGGCGCTCTGCTCGAATGTCCTCATCATGGCGACGTTTCCCATTCTCACGGTCGCGGCAGCGCTGCTCGGCCTCGATCGTTACATTGGCACGCACTTCTTCACGAACGAACTTGGTGGCAACGCCATGTTGTACTTGAACCTGATTTGGGCGTGGGGCCACCCCGAAGTGTATATTCTAGTGCTGCCCGCTTTCGGCATCTATTCGGAAGTGATGGCTACCTTCTGCAAGAAGCCGCTATTCGGTTACAGGACGATGGTCTACGCATCGTGTGCGATCATGTTACTTTCGTTTCTTGTTTGGGCGCACCACTTCTTTACCATGGGCTCAGGCGCCGACGTCAACGCATTTTTCGGCATCGCCACAATGATTATCGCGATTCCAACCGGCGTCAAGATCTTCAATTGGCTATTCACGATGTATCGCGGGTGCGTTCAATTCGCTGCGCCCGTGTTCTGGACCATCGGTTTCGTGGTGACGTTCTCTATCGGTGGCATGACCGGCGTGATGATGGCGATTCCGGGCGCGGACTTTGTGCTGCACAATTCGCTTTTCTTGGTCGCTCATTTTCATAACGCCATTATTGGCGGTGTGGTGTTTGGCTATTTAGCTGGCCTGCAGTACTGGTTTCCGAAGGTGTTCGGTGTCAAGCCCGATGACAAGCTCGGCAAGGCGTCGTTCTGGTGCTGGTTCGTCGGCTTTTATGTGGCCTTCGTACCTGTTTATGTGCTCGGCTTCATGGGCGCGACGCGCCGCACAAATCACTATGATGTGGCTGAATGGCAACCATACTTCATTGTTGCGGCGCTCGGCGCGGCGATCATCGCGGTGGGGATCCTGTTACAGGTTCTGCTGTGGGTGATGGCATTCGTGAACCGCAATGAGGCCGAATACAAGGATATGACAGGCGATCCATGGGATGGGCGCACGCTCGAATGGGCAACTTCCTCACCGCCGGCGGTCTACAACTTCGCTCTCGTTCCGAAAGTGGAGGACATTGACGCCTTCGCGTACATGAAAGAAACGGGCCGCGGCCTTGGGCTGGCGTCAAAGTACGTGGACATCCATATGCCATCCAATACATCGGCGGGTTTTTTCACGGGGATGTGCAGCTTGGTGCTGGGTTTCGCGGCCGTATGGCACGTCGCGTGGCTCGCTTTGCTAGGTTTCATTGGGATCGTCCTCACGATGATCATAAAGAGCTTCGACAAGAACGACGGATATTACATTCCCGCGGCGATGGTCCGTGAGATCGAAGAACGGCGGTTTGGCACCAGAGACCCGATGGGCATTAACGGTTCAGTCGCCGAGGAGGCTTACTGATGTTACAGAAAACCGTTGGCGCAGATTTTTCAGAAGTCGATTATCAAGATCATCCACAATCGCACTCAGTGTTCGGCTTCTGGGTGTATCTGATGACCGACTGTATGCTGTTCGCGGCGCTCTTTGCTACGTTCAGTGTGCTGAGGCACCAGTTCGCCGGTGGCCCTACGGGTCACGATCTCTTCGATCTAACCGGCGTGGCGCTGGGAACCTCTGTGCTGTTGCTTTCTAGTATCACCTATGGTTTCGCGATGTTGGGTGTGCCGCGGGCAAGGAGCGGTGTCGTGCTCGGTTGGCTCGTGATCACATTCATTCTTGGCGCGTCGTTCCTCGCGCTCGAACTTCGCGAGTTCTCGCAGCTGATCGCGGAAGGCGCGGGCCCGCAGCGCAGCGCGTTTCTCTCAGCCTTCTTTACGCTCGTCGCTGCGCACGGAATTCACGTTTTCTTCGGCCTGCTGTGGATGCTCGTACTAATGATGCAAGTGTTGCGGGTGCCTCAGCTTGGTGAGCAGGAGGTCCGCCGGCTAACGTGCCTGAGCCTATTCTGGCACTTCCTCGACGTAGTATGGATCTTCGTGTTTTCTTTTGTCTATCTGGGGAGCATGCTCTAATGGCTTATGCGCAGACTCACGCGGGGTCTCATGGCAGCCTCACTAGGTATCTCGCGGGCTTTTTTCTTTCGGTATTACTTACGGCCGGCGCATTCGGTGTCGGGCTGTACGATGCCCTCGATGCAACTACGGCTATGATCGCGATCGCCGTACTCGGCTTTGTGCAAGTTGTCGTGCACCTTGTGTGCTTCCTACATCTGACCCTCTCGCCTGGGCAGGGATGGAACGTGCTTTCACTCTGCTACACGATACTAGCCGCTGCGTTCCTGATCCTCGGCACGGTCTGGGTGATGCAGAACGTCGGTATGCTGATGATGTCGCGTTAGTCAGTTGCCTGCGGGTTTTGTTTTCCGGCGCCGGACATGCACCAGCCCCGCACCCACTTCCATGCGAGCTGGGTGCCCGCGAAACGCCGATTCCGCTCCACGCAACAGAACCGCATCAGGAGTATGTTCCTCTGCCATGTGATCCGTACACCTATTCGCCTATTTGGTTGATCGCTTGCAGTTTCACCTAAACAAGCGAGTTATGGCCTGTCCGTTTCGAGCGGCGGCCAGTGAATGCCGCGGGTTCGGTTCGCAATCGTCGGTTTTTGTCCGCACTTTTCAGGGAGCAAAGGCTCAGTCGCCCTGCTTGCGCTGTTGACGACAGTACGTTAGCTAGAAGTGAATTCGGTTTGCTGAAGCGACGCGAGCAAGGTGAAATATATACGGAGCAATTTGCATCGCGCCCCTGAGAACCGGCCAATGGTGAGGCCTATGATTAGCCAGGCGGCATGCTTGATCAAGGCCTTACCGGACAAAGCCGTGACGACGCTTCGGACGTCGACATCCGGCACTCGCGGTCGACAAGCACATCGAGCCGAGTTCTTCGAACATCATCGCTTGCGCTCAATGCACGACGCCGAAGAACAAAATTGCGCCTTCGGCTGCGTCAGGCCCGCCTTGAAGTAGCCTTCCAACCGGTCGGCGGTCACTTCGTCGAGAATGAAGGGCGGTGAATGTAGCCCGCGGCGAATGCCTGGTCGTACCAGTCGCTGAGCCACGCGCGAAGTTGGATCATTTCCTTCGGCAGAATGCTCAAGGCATCGTCGTGCATATTTCTTTCCCCGGTTCGCTGAACGATGAGGCGGCGGTGAGAAGACGTGCCACGTTGCGTTGGCATGGCGAGAGAGGTCGACCGAGCACGCACCGGTCGGCGGACCCATCTGTATGCGCGGGCGGCATGCTCCCACGTGAAACGAAGTGGTCCAGCAGGCGGACAACCGCCCAGTAATCGCGCGTCGGGCCAACGAGCTTTTCGTGTTTAGAGCGCAGCGATGTGTAGGCCGCCATGGTTTTCCCCTCGATCTACGATGATTCGATGGTATGGCGATCGGTGCGGGCGTCCAATCGGAGCCGGACGAATGTTGTCTCAGGAAGCGCTGGTTGAGGCCGTCAGGACTTCCTGAATCGGATCGCCCTTGTGCGGCGGAAATTGAAGGTTTACCTATCGGCGGGCTTTCTGCGCTAATGGCGTCAGGATGTCCTGACGCGTGATTCAGCATCTCATACTCTGATTTTGCAGTAAGCGCTGAATGCGGTAGGAAGTCTGCTAGTCGATAATGAACATGAAGACATGCAACGTCGACTTGACGAATTATGATGGGCTATCTGTCGGAGAGGGAGAACGTCGTCTCGCAGATCGACGCGATATGTCTGCGACTGTTCGACACTTGGTGCGAGACGCGCAGTTTGACGGCACTTGCGTATCTGATGCTTTGCTGGCTATTGCGCGACAGTAGCCCCAGCGCGCTCAGGCGCCTTGGCGAAACACTTCGCGATTTGCGGCGGAATCACGCGAATCGGATCGACGACTGTGACTTCCGCGCGCTCTGCGAAGTGGCAGATCTGATCGACGAATTGGCCGCGCCGCGCAGAGTCACGCTGATGGCGCGAGCGGAGTAGGGAGAGAAAATGCAAGCATAAGCGCAAAATTCGTGGAGCGTGCGGCGGATTTGACGCTGCGGTGCGCGTTGTCGCAGCGGACCTTGAAGCCGGCAAGGGCGCGCAGACTAGGCTCTGGATCGAGGTCCAAATATTGGACTCCCACAATGGCGGCACTCGCGCGAATATTTGGGATAGGAACCGGTTCGCGTGAACCTGTGAGTGGAAAGCGATCTTGCAACTCGTGGAGCGGTATCTCGAAGGAAACACCGCATCATGACCGATTTGGCCGCTTTAGTCGCGCACAAGGGCACGATTCTTATCGTCGACGATACGCCGGGGAATCTTGGTGTGATTGTCGACAGCTTCGAGGCGCACGGCATTCGGGTGCTGACGGCGCTCGATGGGACGGAAGCGGTCGAGCGTGCGGTCTTTGCGCAGGCGGACGTGATCCTGCTTGAAGTGGAGATGCCAGGCATCGACGGCTTTGAGACCTGTCGACGCCTCAAGCACGATGAGCGCACGCGCGACATCCCGGTCATATTCATGACCTCGCTCTCAGGCAACGCGGACCGCGTCGAAGGTTTTTTGGTGGGCGGCGCCGATTATGTAACCAAGCCGTTACGTGTCGATGAGACGCTGGCTCGCGTTGGCGTGCACCTTGAACTGCGGATGACGCACAAGCAGGTGCTCGCGCAGAACCACCTGCTGCTCGCGGAAGTAGCCGTGCGAAAGAAGACGGAAGCGGTGCTATCGGCAGCGCGCGACGATCTGGAGCACCGCGTCTCGTTGCGCACCGAAGAGCTCGCGCATGCCAACACGAGCTTGCTGGCGCAGATCGACGAGGGGAGGCGTGCAGACGCTCGTCTCAAGGAAAGCGAGGCTCGCTTTCGCGCGATTGTCGAAACGAGTCCGGTGCCGCTGTGCATCACGTCGATGCCTGACGGACACATCCTTTACACAAACCGGCCGCTGCGTGAGCTCTTCGGTATGGAAGAAGCCTCGTCCGCCAATATCGACGATTTCTATGCCGAACGTGGCGAGCATGAGCGTCTGATCGAGGATCTACAAACGAAGGGTGGCTTGCGCAATACAGAAGTCAAATTGCGGCGTCTTGACGGTACACGATTCTGGGCGATGGTGACGGCACGCGTTGCGACTTACGACGATTCTCCGGCGATCTATGTTGGCCTGAACGACATCACTGCGCGCAAGCAAATGGAGCAGGAGCTCGTCGAATCGCGCGAGGAGCAGCGCGAACTGTCCGCGTATATGGAGGCGGTTCGCGAAGAAGAAAGAAGGCGCATTGCGATGGAAATTCACGACGAACTGGGGCAATTGCTGACTGCGCTTAAGATGGACGTGTCCCTGCTCAAGATGCGTATAGCGTACGACGCGGAAGCGTCAAAAAAAGCCGACGATATGCGCCAACTAGTCGAAGGCACGATCTCGATGGTGCGAAATGTCGCGAGTCATTTGCGGCCCGCCGCGCTCAACTTCGGAATTGCGTCTGCCCTTGAATGGCTTGTCGACGAGTTCGACCTCCGGAATGCTATTGTGTGTGAATTGTGCATCGAAGGCGGAGAACCCTCGCTGTCCGATTCACATGCCACGGCCTTATTCCGCATCGCACAGGCGTCGCTGACGAACGTCGCGCGGCATGCCGTCGCCACACATGTCGAGGTGACGCTTGTTTCGACGGCGGCGAAGCTCCTGCTGCAGGTGCGTGACGATGGCCGCGGCTTCGACCAGCAAGTCGTGAGGGGCGACTATTCATATGGCCTGCTCGGCATGAACGAACGCGCGCGGCTGATTGGCGGATCGCTTTCAATCGAAAGTGCGCCGGGCGCGGGCACCATGGTTTCAATTCACATTCCGCTCGATGGCGGACTTCGAACATGATCAGGATACTCATCGCAGACGATCATGCAATCGTCCGTGGTGGACTCAGACAAATCATAGCTACTACGAGCGATATCGTCGTTGTGGCGGAAGCGGCACAGGGGTCAGAAGTGATCGATGGGTTGCGCTCGCGGGCAGTCGACCTTTTGTTGCTCGACATGACGATGCCAGGCATCAGCGGTGTCGTCCTGATTCGCAGAGTACGGGCGGAACATCCTTCATTGCCGGTGCTCGTACTGAGCATTCACGATGAGGCTCAGGTCGCGTCCCGCGCGCTGCGCGCGGGAGCGACGGGGTATCTGACCAAGGACAGTGACCCGGAAGTGCTGCTCGCAGCGATCCGCAAGCTCGCGGAGGGCGGGCGTTTCCTCGACCCGAAGCTCGTCGATGCAATGGTCTTCGATACTCAGCGCGACGACGTGCCTCCTCATAAAGTACTGTCGGATCGCGAATTCCAGGTGCTGCAGATGCTCGCGGCGGGCAGGAGCATCAATGAAATCGCCGAGACATGTACGCTCAGTGCGAAAACTATCAGTACACACAAGATGCGATTAATGCGCAAACTCGGACTGTCCAACAACGCCGAGTTGATTAGATACGCGATCCGGCATGGGCTGATCGTCGAGTAGAAGGATGCTGGCAATCGCCTGATGAAATGAAGTTACGAGTGGTCGTCAGCGAGTTCGCACGCATTTCTCTTGCCGCGCGGGCGACATTGCGGGCGCTAAGGATGGCTGGCGCAATGGATTGTAAGAAGTATCTGCCAGCGATTCACATTTCGCGACCGGGTAATCGAATTTTACCGCTCCTACAGATATTGCTCCACGGAATTGGGATTTGACTTGGACCGGTAAGCCTTTGCTTGCATCCAGCGGTGATCCGCGAAATGCCGATAACGTCCGTCAAGCTCAGTCACGCGTTTGGCCTGTATCACGATGGCGCTACGTCGCCGAGTGGCGCTAGATAATGCAGCGCTTCGATACCGTCCAAGGGTGATTCCACCAAGTTCACGGTAAAACGAGCGGCGGCCGGGATGACCGTTTGGCCTGCCGAGATTCCCGAACCGGCTTACGTCAAGCACATCTTTGTCAAAGCCAGCGCGCGGCTCAATAGCCGTGCCGAAAATGGTAATCAGCCGACCGTGAACGCGAGCGACGCATGCGTGGCTTTCGCGATCCTGAACGCGCGCAAACAGCTCGCGGCACGCTTCACCGCGTGGCGGCGTTTGGCAGACGTCACCGAAATTCCGTCCGCTTTCTGAGCCAGCGTTTTCCCTCCCCGCTAGGTTAGACCGTGGCCAGGAGATCCTGAATCACCCCACGCACCACACGTTCGAGCCCGAGAGTTCAACTAGAACCCGGACAGCAGATTGCATCGAAGGCCTAGAGTTCATCTGGCTCGTTTGACAGTCTGGATATACGGAAGCAGTCGATTACCAGCGTCGCCACCACTTGAAAGAAAGCCTGATAAACCGGGCGCGACCATATAAGGTGTAAAGTAAGCGCGAAATAAGGCGCACCTAGCCTCCGTAGTCGGGAAGATGCAAGCTGCGCCCGCAGACTTGGATTGCGGACGCAGATAATGACCGACACTGACTTTGACTTTTCCCCCTGCGGGTGATCCGGACATGTGCTGATGGCAAGCATGGATCCAACCCGGAGGGCAAGCGCAAGCTGATCGAGGCCTGCCGCCTGCCTGGCGCATCGCTGGCTGGCTTGTCGCTGAAGGCCGGGGTGAATGCGAACCAGTTGCACAAGTGGGTGCGCCTGGAAGAGCAGCGTGAATGTACTGCTGTCCAAATGCCGATCTTGGGCAAGCACCATCGGCATTCGCGACAGTCGTCACAATCGACGACGCGGCCCCGGCGTTGGTCCCAAGGGGAGCTGTGCCACCCGCATCGGAATCGGCGCCACAGCGTGAACCTTCTCGTCCTTCGCCGCGCCCGGCATCGCTGGCGGGCCTGTCGGCGACGCTTCCCAATGGGGATCTCGTTGAGCTCGAGTGTACCGGGCGCGACGCTTCACTCGTGACGGCGATGACCGCAGCATTGCGAGCGCGCTGATGTTCCGCTTCGATACGGAGCTGCGAGTCTATCTGCACCGCGAGCCGATCGACTTCAGGGCTGGGATCCACAGCCTCGTCAACCTGGTTGAGCAGTCGATGCAGATCGATCCGCTCGCACGCGCCGTGTACGCGTTCAGCAACCGGCGGGCTAACCGCATCAAACTGTTGCTGTGGGAGCGTAACGGCTTCCGGCTGATGCTGCGCCGCCTGGAAGCAGACCGGTTAGTGTGGCCGCGCCGGCAGCAGGCCGTCATCGAACTGACGACCGAACAGCTGCATTGGCTGCTTGAGGGCATCGACATTGAAGCGGTTCGTCGACATCCATCCCGCCGCTATCGGCCCGAGACGATCGACACAAACCTTGATTGATATCAAGGCGGCACGTAAACCTGTTTCGGCGGTTTCATCGCTATCGTGAGAGGCATGGACACACATCTTCTCTGGACTTCCGCCGGCCGCCCAAGCCTATATCCGTGAGCTTGAGCAGGGTACTGCTGACCTGGCCCCGCGCATACAGACCCTCGACGAGCAGTTGGGGCTTGCACAAAGCCAGCGCTTTGCGCCCCGCAGTGAGAAGCTCAAGGATCGCGTGTTCAACGAAGCCGAACAAATGGCCCAGGCCTACGACGACGCTGATGATGCGTTCGCGCTGCCTGACACCGGACTGCCGCAAGTCAACGAGCCGGAAGGCGGCAAGCGCGGGCGCAAACCGCTGCCGGCCAACCTGCCGCCCCAGCGCATCGAATACGACGTGCCCGAGGACCAGAAGATTTGCGCCTGCTGCGGTCACGGTATGCACCGCATGGGCGAGGATAACAGCGAGCAGTTGCACATCGACGTCAAGGCGTCGGTGCTGCAACAGGTGTGGTTCAAGTACGCATGCCGGCATTGCGAGCGCCACGCAGACCGCACGCCGGTCCTGATTGCGTCGATGCCTGCAGGCGCTGCCGGGCAGCAATGCCAGCGCGTCGGTGATCGCCACCGTCACGGCCGGCAAGTTTGTCGACGGTACACCGCTGTACCGGATGGCAGACGTATTTGCGCGCGCAGACATTCCGGTAGGCCGTGGCACACTGGCCAACTGGATCATCCGGCCCGCCGAGCTGCATTACAGCCGCCTGTACGCAGCGCTGCGTAAGACGCTGCTCTCGCAGCCGCTGATTCACGGCGACGAAACCACGGTGCAGGTACTCAAGGAGCCCGGCAAGAGCGCGCAGAGGAAGAGCTATATGTGGGCGTACCGCAGTGCCGAGGACTGCGGGGAGCCGGTGGCGCCAGCCGGAGCGCAGTCAGGAACATCCGAAGAGGTTCCTCGCGGGCTATAGGGGCTTGCTCATGAGCGACGGCTACGCTGCGTGGCGCACGCTCGAAGGCCCAACTCACTCCGGCTGCCTGGCCCATTATCCCGAGTTGCGTTTTATGCCGAGTCTGCTTGCGTCGCCTTTGTGTGATCAGTCGTTGCGCGTCGCCGATCACGACATAAATCTCGGGAGTCAGAGAGAGTTCAGAAACGCCAGAAGGTTCG
>NZ_JBKGUA010000038.1:0-66962 GCF_046543485.1 Paraburkholderia sp. EG304
CAGCTCGTCGGGGAACAGCTTCGGCGCCTTCGGGTTCTTGCTCTTCTTGGTCACTGTTGCTTCGGTCATAGGACGTTATTTCCGTTATCGTCTCATGACCTCGGCACACTAAAAATCTGACAGGCTCTGGAGATGACGATGAATGACGCCCCACGTACTTCGCGCCCCTTCCTGAAATCGCGCTCTGCCATTGCGTTGTTGGTGTTCGCGGCTATCTCCCTGTTCCTGCTGCTCTCTGAACATCGGGCGCATTTCCTCGGCGTGCTGCCGTACCTCTTACTTCTTGCCTGTCCACTGATGCATCTGTTCATGCATCACGGTCACGGACACAGGCACGCCGGTTCGACTAGAACCGAAGAAACGTCTGCGTCAGGAGGCAACCATGAGCAGCATGGATAACGGCTATGGTCTTTGGGGCCTTGTGCTCATCAACTCGCTCGTCTTTATCATTTTCGCCTTCAGCTTTTTCAAGCCTGCAACGAAACGGGACTGGCGCACGTTCGGGGGTTTCTCGGCTTTTATCATCGCGCTCTTCGCGGAAATGTATGGCTTTCCGCTCACCATTTACCTGTTCTCCGGGTGGTTCCAATCCCGGTTTCCGCAAACCGACCTGTTCGCGCACGATTCGGGGCACCTCTGGTGGATGATGACGGGCCGGCACGGCAATCCGCATTTCGGCCTTCCGCATCTGCTAAGCCTTGTCGTCGTCTTCGGCGGCTTTTATCTGTTGGCGAAGGCCTGGCACGTCCTATACGAGGCGCAACGCTCCGGTAAACTTGCGACTACCGGACCATACGCCAAGATTCGACATCCGCAGTACTTCGCTTTTATCGTCATCATGTTCGGGTTTCTCCTGCAGTGGCCGACGCTGGTGACGCTCGTGATGTTCCCGGTACTGGTATTCATGTATGTGAAGCTCGCGATGCAGGAGGAGCACGAAGCCGAAGAGCGGTTCGGCCAGCTGTGGAGAGACTATGCCGCGCGTACGCCGCGCTTCATTCCCAAACTATCGGGAAATGATGCTGTGCAGGTGCATTGAAGATTTCCAGGAGTGTTCAAGATGTCTGGCATGCATACCCATGTCCACGATGCTGTTGAATCCGTCGATGGACACGATGAACATGCTGTCGGCAAGGAAGGCTCAACCGAAGCCATTGACCCGGTATGCGGGATGAAGGTCACGACGGATTCGGCAAATCACCTGACCCACCGCGACCAGACATATCACTTCTGCAGCATCAAGTGCCTGGGGGCATTTGAGGCTGAACCGGACAGATACCTCCATCCGACGGAGAAGAAGAGCACTCCCGTCCGCGAGCCGGCTTCCGGTGTCATCTACACCTGCCCAATGCATCCGCAAATTCGTGCCTCGGCCCCGGGGGCATGTCCCATCTGCGGCATGGCCCTGGAGCCGGTTACCCCTGCGGCGACGGAAGAACGAAACGTCGAACTGGAATCGATGACGCGACGTTTCTGGGTCGGTCTCGCGCTGTCGATTCCGTTGCTTCTCATGACGATGGGCAGAATGGCCTTGCCCTTCGATATCGACGCAGCACTCGACCGCCTTTTCAGCGCGTGGCCCTTGCCGCACTGGATGCCGGCGTCATGGGCGCAGTGCGTCCAGGCGTTGCTTGCCACCCCTGTGGTGTTGTGGGGCGGCTGGCCATTTCTGCAACGCGGCTGGAAGTCGTTCATGACGTGGCAGCTCAACATGTTCAGCCTCATCGGACTGGGCGTAGCTGCGGCCTATGCATTCAGCGTATTTGCACTGTTCTTCCCCGGCGCGTTACCGCAGGCGTTCAGGCGAGGAAACGAACTGCCGCTGTATTTCGAAGCTGCCGCAGTAATCGTGACCCTTGTGCTGCTTGGGCAGGTACTTGAGCTTCGCGCGCGTTCGCGTACGTCGAGCGCCATCCGCGACCTGCTGCAGCTTGCACCGCACACGGCTGCCCGCGTCCGGCCCGACGGCACGGAAGAAAATGTGAGGCTCGAGGACGTCATCGTGGGCGACACCCTTCGCGTGAAGCCGGGTTCGAAGATACCGGTTGACGGGGTGGTGGTTGATGGGCGCTCAAGCGTCGATGAGTCAATGATTACGGGCGAACCGATTCCCGCCGAGAAGGTCACGGGTAGCAAGGTGACCGGCGCAACCGTCAACCAGACGGGAACGTTCCTGATGCGCGCAGAGAAGGTTGGCTCCGACACGCTGCTCGCGAGAATCGTGCAGATGGTGGCGGAGGCTGGACGCTCGCGTGCACCTATCCAGAAGCTTGCTGACCAGGTCTCTGGCTGGTTCGTGCTCGCGGTCATTGGCCTCGCCGCAGTGTCCTTTGCCGCCTGGTCGTTGGTCGGTCCCGCGCCCGCGCTGGGAAACGCACTGGTCGTCGCCATCAGTGTGCTTATCATCGCCTGTCCGTGCGCTCTCGGCTTGGCCACCCCGGTTTCCATCATCGTCGGGGTTGGACGTGGCGCTCGCGAAGGCGTGCTCATCAAGGACGCGGAAGCTCTCGAGTTGATGGAGAAGGTCGACACCGTCGTAATCGACAAAACCGGTACCCTTACGGAGGGCAAACCGCGTGTACAGACTGTCGTTGCGCAGAGTGGCCGGTCAGAATCTCTGGTTCTTGGTTACGCCGCAAGTCTCGAAGGTGCGAGCGAACACCCCCTCGCTCAGGCCATCATCATGCACGCGAAAGAAGCTGGAACAGGGACGAATCACGTAGAGGCTTTCGACTCCGTACCCGGCAAAGGCGTGACCGGAAAAATCGAAGGGCACACGGTATCGCTGGGCAATGCGCGCCTGATGGAAGCGATGAAAATCAGCTGCTCGTCGGTCGAAGAAGATACCGACAAGCTGCGCGAGGCCGGGCAAACGGTCATGTATGTCGCGATAGACGGCGAACTTGCCGGCTACATCGGGGTAGCGGACCCCGTGAAAGGCACGACACCTGACGCGGTGCGGCTGTTAAAAGCGTCCGGCGTGCGGATTGTCATGCTCACCGGCGACAATCCCGTCACCGCAAACGCCGTGGCAAGGACGCTCGCCCTTGATGGCGTCAAGGCTGGCGTGCTGCCTGAAGACAAGTACAAGCATGTGCAGGAGCTTCAGGCCCAGGGGCACGTCGTCGCCATGGCCGGTGACGGCGTGAACGACGCGCCTGCGCTTGCTCAGGCGAATGTTGGAATCGCAATGGGAACCGGAACAGATGTCGCCATGAACAGCGCCCGGGTCGTTCTCGTCAAGGGAGACCTGCGTGGCATCGCGCGAGCGCGCGCATTGAGCGTCGCAACGATGAGGAACATTCGCCAGAACCTCTTCTTCGCGTTCGCGTACAACGCGGTGGGGATTCCAGTGGCAGCCGGTGTGCTTTATCCGTGGCTTGGTATTGTGCTCAGTCCAATTATCGCCAGTGCCGCGATGGCGTTGAGTTCGGTCTCTGTCATCGGTAACGCGCTGCGGTTACGGACCGCCCGGACGTAACGCGCGACCCTTGCGCCGCTCTGTTCGAACGTTTCCTGCTCCCAGGGTTACATACCGTGAACGCAAAGCGCCGGACATCGCATCGGGCTCTTTGCGCGTGGCTACTCGCGGCCGTCGGCGCTGCCACAATCACCATGGGCATCTATTTAATATTCGTACGGCCGCCCTTGCTACCGGAAGACCTTCAATACCTGGGGACGTCAAGTGAGCGTTTGCTGGCGACGGCGCACTCACCGTGACGAAGCTGCAGAAGCGGTGAGCGTTTCAGTGGGGGTGTCAGCGACGCGCGACTGGCCGCCGCCGATCCTACGGTGACCAGCCTCGCCCCGACTTCAGATATCGCCGATCGACAGTGGCAATTGCGGTTCGCTCACGCCCCCGGCATTGATCAACCTGACGTAGCTCACATATCTCGCCTCAGCGAGCGTCTGGGCAGCCACCAAGCCCCCGGGCAGCGGCGCCCTCAACTCGTTAGGCAAAATGTCCGCCAGCAGCAGTTGATAGAGCACTCGGGCCGCTGGAGCGCGGTAACGGTTATCGAGTTCCAGTTGTCCTGCCGTCGTCGCATAGTCGTAGTACTCGAGTTGGCTTCGGCCCGAGATGGTCGTCGACTCCGGTGCCCAGAACGAATAGGTGCCAAGCTTGTTCACCTGAGTGCGTACACCGATGATATGCGTAGGCGTACTCGACGCGTTTGGTATGTACGACTCAGGCAGTGTTTCGTCGGTCGTGAAGGTGACATAGGGCCGACCGGCTGCCGAATCGCTTTTCAGCATCGGAAGAAGATCATGCCTGCCGCCGTACAACTGCGCGTAGTCGCCCGTTAGCCAATTGCGGTTGCCGCCGTTGCCTATCGTCACCAGCATCGGAAGAATATCGACTGAAGAAGTCAGGCCGTCGCGGATCTTGTCGACATCGCCCGCATACTGTCCCGTAGGATCAACCACGATCAACGGGACGTTGTACGCCTCTTCGTAGCAAGTCGAGGTCTTGCCGGACACCATACCGTGCGCGCCAGCGTATTCGCCATGGTCGGACGTCAGGATAATGATCGTGTTGCGCGCGACATCGTGAGGCAGAGAATGGACGATCTCACCAATCCGTTCGTCGACGTCTGTCAGTATCTGCGTGTACGACTCGAGGCTACGCTTCCAGTAACTGAATGGCGATTTGCCGATCCCTTTAGTCACGCCCTGGATCGGCACAGGATATTCCGTGATGACGAAGTCAGCGCTATCCGGATCATCCTGGACACCACCCCATATAGCCTCCTGGATCATTCTGTTGAACGCCTGCGCTGCCGGCTTGGTGCGCTGGATGCGATCCGCCGACTCCCAGTTCGGCGGGACCGCCGCGTACGCCAGCGTCGGTGGATTCTTGAGCGGATTGGTATTCCAATCGTAGTTCGGCGGCCCTACCGTGTAGTCCCGCCATTGCTGATATCCGTTGGGGTTGTAGTTCGAGTTCGCGAAATAATCATGGTAAGTCTGGAATTCCGTTCCCGCCGGGAAGAACTCTTTGTCGTGAGGGTTCACGAGGCCTACCGTCAAACACCAGGGTGCTTCGTTCGGCTTACGCTGGCCGAGCCACGCTACCGCCTGATTGGCGATGTACTCGTCGCTGTAGTACAGGTTGGGAATATCGCCGACCGTGCCCTGCAGGTTGCTGCCAGTTGGATCAGGGAAAGTCATCGCCTGAAATCCGTACTCCTGAAGCTCGCGCTGCCCCTGGACGGTGACCGACAGATGCCATTTCCCGATGTAGGGCGTCGAATAACCGAGGTTGCGTAGCAGCTTGCCATAAGTCGGAAACGCCCGGCTGAGCGTTGGTTGAAGCGAACCTTTACTTGACGGGTTGTCGAAGATAGTCGTCAGCACCCAGGTTTGCTGCGAATAAAGACCAGTGACCAAAGTGCCACGTGCTGGCGTACATGCGGAGGCGGCCGTGTAGTGTCCGGAGAACTTAACGCCCTTTCTCCACAGGGAATGCGTTTGAGGCATGAAATGCCTGAGGAAGTCGCCCGGACTGTTGATTCCCGCCGGGAACACGCGCGGGTAGCGCATCTCGTCGAGCAGAATGAACAGAATGTTGGGGGTTCCCTTGTGCGCGGCGTCGCCCGTGGCCGACCCGGACGCGCCAAGCGCAAGCTTTGGCGTAGTCAGTGCAGCGCCAATCGCCGATGTCTTCTTGATAAATTCGCGACGATCCATAATCGTTTCTCCATGTTAGATAGAACGACGAAGGCATCTGCCCTGTCGCGTTGCAGCGCAGTGGAGGCGATTCAATCAGCGTGGATTTATATGAAGAGACCTCTGCTCGGTCTCCTCTGGATTGTCAGGTAAAGGGTATGCGCGGTCCGCTTTTCTGAATTGATGTTTTCAGACCTGAGCCGGCAAGGAGAGGATGCGGGGAAGGCTGTGCGTTTGATGCTAGTTTCTTCTGCTGGCGACGGAAGAGAAAACGTCGAGATATGTGCGGTAGCGCACATTGTTCTGTCCGGACGAGAACGTCGCAGCGGAATCAACTTTGCATTCCAGCCTGACTTGTAGATTACAACTGGTAAGCAATGGGTCCGGCCATACGCTCGATCCAGAATCCTTGCAGAACGGTTCTGCATGCCGAGCACGTAGCCGCGCGCCAGCCCATCACAACGGTCGACAGAATCGCTGTACAGACCGGCACGCGCTCCGCTTCACCACGCCGCAGACCCGCTACCGCCGCGGTACGCCGTCGCGCCACTCGCCCCAACGCGTGACGATGTCCTGCACGAGCGGATTGCCCGTCAGGAACAGATTGTTGATCGCGATCGTGAAGCCGCCCTGTGACGCGTAGTTGAGCAGATTGTCCGCACTCGACTGGCCCGCGTAAGGCCGATCGAAGTCCGAGCCGGCGCGCAGAACCGCTACACGTTCCAGGTCAACGCGATGCGCGCTCGCCGCGCGCGTCAACGCCTCGAAAGTGGCGTTGTCTTCCTGCTGCGTGGTGCAATAGGTGCCCTTGCCGTCGGTCAGGATTTTCGTCCATTGCCGCGCGCGCTCGCCGAGCTCGGTGCCCGACCACCAGGTGTCGCCCGCCAGCGTGTCGCACTGGATCACTGTGGGCGGACGGTTCGCGGGCGCATAGTTGTATTTGGCGCGGGCAGCCTGCGCCTGTGCGTCGTCGCTGAGCGTCACGTTGCGCGACAGCGCGAATGCCGCATTCGAAAGCGCCCGATTGAGCTGGAACACTTCGGTGCGATAGTCGAGCGGCGGCTTCTGCGTCGGGCCCGTCGTGTTGATGCCGAGATAGCCGGTGTCCCAGCCCGGCGGAATTTCGCGCCCGTCGATTTCCCATTGAATCCCGAAGTCGACGAGCCAATTGGCCCACGCAGCGGAACCGACGGTCCCTTGCAGCGGATCGATACCTGCGATGCCCGCCACCATGAAGTACGTATGACGCAAGTCGAAACGCGGCGAGAACGTCAGCGCCATGATCGACGCGGCGGCATTCGCGTGCCCCATGCCCGTCGTCATCACGCACACCTCCTGGCGATTGCAGTGCACTGCCGGATAGTCAGGAGACAGACCCGCGACGGGGATGTCCTGCCACGGTCCGAGATGATCGAGCCACACCTGGCCTTCCGGACCGAACATCGAGACGATCATCACCTTGACCGGACGGCCATGCGACGCGCCATCGTCCAGCGCGAAGCCGTCGTCGGTATGCGCGATGGCCGGTGAAACTGCTGCGCCTGCCAGCAGCAACGATGAAATTGCAGCACCAAAAGCACGATTTAGCATAAGAGGTCACACCCGATATGTAAGAACTGCGGTTCCAAAACGTGGATCGCGTGCCGTGTTCTCGACCGATGTCGTGGCTTCTTGTCGGCGTGCAGCGTGGGACCTGGGCGTGAGCCGTTCAGGTGGCTATCAGTATAAGCAGAGAAAGAGATGAATTGGCAAGCGTTAGCGGAAATCGATGCACAGTCCGAGAATGGCCTCCACCTGTTGCAAAGTCCCATCACGCCGCCATTGCAGGCACTTTATGTAGCAGGTCCCTGCTGGTGGCATCTCGGGCGGCAAATTGGCCCACGTCTTTTGGTGGGTCGAGACCCATAGTATCGCGTTCAATATTTCGCGCGGATGCCTTGGTGTTTTTCCAAACCGCCTTGCTTCATCGAACCGGAAGAGGCTGGCGATACGGGCCCAGTCCGTGTCGCTCAGTGGTATGAATGCGGGCATATCATTCAATCGTCTTCTCTGCCGAGGGCTCCAATTCGGTTCCATCAAATATTGATCGCATCATCGACTTGCTTTTTCGGAATCGCGTGGGACGTACCAGTTCCTCTGCTACGGCGTGCTCATGCCAACGGCTCATGCAACCACGGAGTTGTATCTCACCCTCCGCGGTTCCACCATTGCCTCCGCAGCTTGCGCGAAAACATCGTAGGCAGCCGTAAATCCGACTTCCATCGGTGCCGGAGGATTCTGCCGTCGGAAATGGCTGGCTTGCCTGTCAGGATTTCCTTCGCTCGACGCGGCGATCGCCGACCGGCTCGAAGACTATTTCAAGGCGGCGGCACTGACGCCAGCCGAACCCACGATTGGGTTTCCCGGCCTCGAGCATCGACAGGCAAGCGCCGAGATCGGCAGTGCTCGTCATCACTGCGTTCGATGCGGGACATCGTCGGGGAACGGATACGGTGCGTGAGGACCCGGCCACTCTGGCGCGGGCGGTCCGCTCAACGCATTGCAACCACTTAAGCCAAAGAGAACCATCCCGGCAAGCAAACCGGTCGCAATGCGACGCAGCATCGCTCGAGTGTCCATGTTGCACCTCCACGCACGTCACTGTCATGCGGTTGGATTTTCAATTGCCTCACAGGTTGCGCTGCGATGGCTTGCGCATCGTCATGCGCACGCGGGCGAAAGTGTGGCAAACAGCTCCGGCCCCTCCCCGGTTGGCTGGCTGCAAGACGCGCGCGGTTCGCTCATCCGGAACACCGCGACCGCGCCGTCGAGCGCGCCCGCCTGCTCCTCCAACGACGCCGCCGCAGCAGCAGTCTGCTCGACGAGCGCGGCATTCTGCTGGGTCGCCTTGTCCATGTGCGTGACCGCGCGGCTGATCTGCTCGAGTCGTATTGCGGAACATGCCTCTCCCTCGCGTGCTGAAATGAAAAAGCGGCCGCGGATAAGTCCGCGACCGCGAGCGGGAGAACATTGTTGAAGCGGCTGCGCTGCGAGGCCGTGTTCCCGATCAGAATCGGGTCCGCACACCCGTGGTCAGTTCGAGCTGGTTGGTCGCGCCGAACGTGCTGCCGACCGTATAGCCGCCATGCAACCTCATATAGTCGCCGGCCAGATACACTTCAGTGCGCTTGGACAGGTGATAGAACGCCGACCAGTACAGGGTTTCCTTGTAACCGTTGTGCAAGCCCGAGGTCGGATCGAAGGCGCCGATGTTCGCGTTCGGAATGTCGCCGTCGGCGTTGTACGCGGCATTCTTCACCCGCATCTGCTGATAGCCGAGCTGGTAATCGAGCGGCCCCTTCGGCGACAGCTTGAGCGACACGGTCCAGGCATTATCCTGACGCTGACCCAGCGCGCCCTGATTGCCGAGGTAACGGAAGTAGCCGGCGTTGGCGCGCAGAATACCGAACGTATAGTTGCCGCCGACCGAGAACGACTGGTTCGTGTTGCCCTCGCGGTTCACGTGGCTATAGAAGCCCGACACATTGAACGGGCCGCCGTTATAGCCCAGCGCAACCTGATAATTCGCGTTGGTGCCGAAACTCGTCTGGTTGCCGAACGCGTAACCCGCACTCGCGAAGATGCCATTGCTGAACAGCTTCTTCCACGCGACGCCGTTTTCATAACGCGTCCCGGTCGCGCTTGCCGCGTAGAAAATCATCTGCTTGAAGTTGTTGGCGTTGGTCCAGCCGCCCTCTTCCGTCGTCAGCCGCGCATTGCCGTACGGATCGCCATAGATCGCCGCCGCATCGCGCGCGATGGTGTTCTGAAAGCCTGCGGTAATTTTGCCGAACGTGTCGTTCTCGATACCGACCCACGCATCGCGGTCAAAGAGCTGACCAGGATCTTCCATCTGACCGTTGGCGACAACGTATTCGCTCTCCAGTCGGAAGATGATCTTCGAACCGCCGCCAATGTCTTCGGCGCCCCTCAGGCCCCAGCGGCTGCCGCTAAACCACGGCTCGCCCCCAATGCCCATGCCGATGACGTGATTCCCGTTGGCATCCGCGTGGGACTGGTAAGTCGGCACGCTCAGATCCATCAGCCCGTAAAGTTGCACGCTCGACTGCGCGTGCGCGCCGCTCGCCCCGAGTGCGCTGACCGCGACCGCCAGCGAAAGATATTTCGTCTTCAAGATGTCTCCTCAAACTACTGCGTTGAAATTGTGTTTTCCCTGCGCACGGTTGCGTCCGTCTCAAGGTCCCTGCAACCGGTTCGGTATGCGAATGTCGGCGATGCTAGTTATCCCAATCCTTCACGCTCCTTTCCCGTGTCATTTATGCAACTCAGTGGCTCTACTGATATACGCGACGACGCTTGAACCAATTATTCCCAGTCCTGTTTCGAGATGACGAACTCGTTCGTATACGGCAATGACGAAACACGCTTAACTTCGCTTGCATCGATGGCGGGATTGTCGGAGCGCCGACCCTTCCCCCGGCTTTCACGGCCAGGAGCTGCATTTAGGGGATTTCCATGAAACGGCCTGCGTATCCGCGCAAGCACGACAGCGTTGCAATCAGCAAGACTCCGCGTAGACGACAAATTCAGTGGCCACCGGATTGGCTCATGGAAAACCCCCATCGGAACGTGCCATGGCTGAAAGCGTTCAGAAGGTTCCGCGCTCCTAGAATTGCAGCATCGATCGCGGTGATCCCATCGTGCTTTCAATGCCGGAACGCGATGCTGGACGAGCCCACGCAATCACAATGCTCACCCCTGTTACCTGACGACGCGCATGCCGCGATAGCCGCAACATGACTAACGATGGCATCGAACACCACCTGATTCGCGGTGTGACGTCGCAGTGCAAGCTCTTCCGGCCAGGCGACTGGGCCGAGCGCCTTGCGGGAGTCGTTGCACTGTTCGTAGGCGAACGCTGCGCAGGCAACCCTATAGCCAGCACACGGCTTGCGATGCCGGTTGTGGAGCAGGACATCAAATGCCTACGCATCTCGAACGAACTGCGACGTATCTGTCCGGACGGATTTGATTTTGTGATGCGCTTCGCGAGCGACAACGACCTGAGTGTCGATATCTGCCGCGCGCTCGACGATAAGCCCGGACGAGATCCGCAACCTGAGCGGCAGACAAACGGAAGCAAGGTAGAGGATCGAATGAATGAGTTGGCGGTTCCAACTGCCGCTACCGTCGCTACAGAGTCAAGCGGCTGATGCGACCGCCAGGAGAAGGCTGATGGAGACACTCACTGGAGTACGTTACACCTACGCGTGTGCAGCATGCGGATACCACGGGAGCGTAGTTCGTCCGGACACGTCACATGCGAGAAAGCTGGCCATTTGCGCGCGGTGCGACGGACAGGTGTGGCTCAGCGTTGATGACGCAACCGCCCGGGAGCAAGTTTCAGAAGTCTTTTCGGCGCGAAGACTATCGGCACACCCAAGACGCGGATGATGCAGAAGCTCTGCATCGCAAACAATTCCGAGTTGATCCGTTGTTCGATCCGGCATCGCGTAATGCCCGGGTAAGCGCGCGGGCGCCTTTTAGCCCGGGGCGATTTGTCATTCCGGTTCCGTTCACTCATCGGATACCACTTCGACTGTATCGAAACGCGAGGCCGGCATACATTGCCGGCGCCAAATCAAGGAGTCTATTTTGTCCATCACCTCACCTACGCCGAAGCATTCACCGGCGGCGGCCGCGCAGCGGTCCGACAATGCCACCCGATTCTGGCCCGAAGGCTGGTGGAAGCTGATGGAATACAGAATCGGCATCATCCCGCTGCCGGTTTATTTCATTCTGCTCGCGCTAATCACCGGATTCGCGGTGACGGGCAAGATCCCGGGCGAGATCTCGATGGCGATCGCCGTGCTGGCGTTCTTCGGCTTCACCTGCGCGGAACTTGGCAAGCGCCTGCCGCTTCTGCGCAATATCGGCGCGGCCGCGATCTGCGCGACGTTCGTGCCTTCCGCACTGACTTACTATCACCTGTTGCCCAAGCCAATTCTCGGCCTCACGACCGAGTTCACGAAGCAGAGCAATTTCCTTTATCTGTTCATCGCGTCGATCATCGTCGGCAGTATTCTCAGCATGGACCGGCGTGTGCTGATCAAGGGCTTTCTCAAGATCTTCGTACCGCTCGCGCTGGGTTCGCTGGCCGCATGCGTGGTTGGTGTCGCGGTTGGCTCGGCATTCGGACTCGGCGTGCGTCATACGCTGCTGTATATCGTCGTGCCGATCATGGCGGGGGGTGTCGGTGAAGGCGCCATTCCGCTGTCGGTCGGCTATTCGGAAATCATGCATCTGCCGCAGGGAGAGCTGTTTGCACAAGTGTTGCCCCCGGTGATGCTCGGCAGCCTCACCGCCATCGTGCTCGCCGGCGCGCTAGACATGCTCGGCAAGCGCTTTCCCCATCTCACCGGCGAGGGCCGCCTGCAACCCGGAGAGACAGATGAAATGGACCCTGAAGAGGAGGAGATTCGCGGTCATATCGACGTGACGCATATCGCGGCGGCCGGCATCACGGCGATCACGCTGTACCTGCTTGGCTTGATGTGCCGCAACCTCTTCGGTCTGCCCGCGCCGGTTGCAATGCTGTTCCTCGCGGTGCTGGTCAAGGTGGCGCGCGCGGTCTCGCCGCAGTTGCAGGAAGGCGCATTCGTCGTCTACAAGTTCTTTTCGACCGCGGTGACGTATCCGCTGCTGTTCGCGATCGGCGTCGCCATGACCCCATGGGACAAGTTGATCGCTGCGTTCACGTTGGCCAATATCGTGACGATCGTCGCGACCGTGGCAACACTGATGGGCACCGGCTTCCTGGTTGCGCGCCGGCTCAAGCTCTACCCGATCGATACGGCGATCGTGAATGCATGCCATAGCGGCCAGGGCGGCACAGGCGACGTCGCGATCCTGACCGCGGCGAACCGGATGCAACTGATGCCCTTCGCGCAGATCGCCACGCGAATCGGCGGCGCTATCGTCGTCACGCTGACGCTGATCGTGCTCGCGCATATCGGATGACGCGTTATTGGTCATGGCTGCGCGATGGTCGCGCAACGCGCATCGCGCAGCGTCGCGCAGACTAGAACGGTCATGGAAAACTAACGGCTCGACTAGCCGCGCACATCCCTGCCGAGATACGCGGCGACCGCGCCTGTCACCGCGAAGCCAGGCAATTCCTGCGGCGACGCCAGATGCGCGGCGACGATCTCGCGATGATCCAGCCGCAGTTCCGGTAGGTGATCAACGCGCATTTCGAAGAAATGCACCCGGTCCCTTCGCCCGTCCCACTCGCCGGCCACGCTGCCTGCCGGGACTAACGGGTGAAACGCAAGCCCGATCTCCTCGGCCATCTCGCGCAGCGCCGCGGCGGCAGGTGTCTCTCCGGCCCGGACGCTGCCGCCCGGGAACCCCCATTCGGCCCGGTACGATGACTTCAGCAGCAACAGCGACTGACCGACATAGATAGCGACTAGCGCGCCCTCATGGCGAGGCCGCCGCAAGTGCCACCACGCGCGGGCGAGCGGAAATCCGACGCGAAACGCGATGCGCCACGCAGAGTCGATCAGCGCAGTGAGCCGCGTGCGCTCAAAGTTCGGCATCGGGCCCGTCCTTTCCTGTCATTGTCAAAAGATCTTCGGATTGTACGTGCCGGCTCGCACAAGACGCTTTCGACTTAGAATCGCTGCGTGCGTCGGTCCAGCCGCCAGATTCGATTTCAGTTGGCTCGGAAAACCAGCGCGTCGTCGACTTCGATGCCGCGGCACTCGTTTATGCTTCACACCTGGTGATGGCCTATAAAGCGTTGGGCGACCCTGAGGCCTGGCGCGCGCGTTTGCCGGGGCCGTCGGGCTGAAGCGATCATCTGCGGTAACCCATTGGACGGAGATATGACGATGTCGGCGATGGCAAAGCTTCGAGGATTCGTTGTAGCACTAGCGCTGCTTGGCTCGGCAGCGCACGCGCAGAACACCGACTTCTGGGGAACGCGTCTTCCCGATCAGCCGACCCAGTTCATTTTCGGCTACGGATCGCTCATCAACACGCCATCGCGCGCCGCCACGGCCGGCAAGCCGGTTGCGGCGATTCCGGTGCGCGTGTCGGCGGCGTTCGGCTATGTGCGCAGCTGGAGCGACCGCGCAACCTCCGGGTTCACGGCGCTCGGCCTGCGGCGTCCGTTCGACGGCGAGACGCCGATGACGATCAATGGAGTGATTTATCCCGTTGCCGGCAACGACATGTCCGCGTTCGACGAACGCGAGAAGGGGTACGTGCGCGTCGAGGTGCCGCGGGCGCTTATCGAGGCGGTGTCGTGGCAGCCGCTGCCGACGCAGGGAACCGTCTGGGTCTACGTGCCGAAGGCCGAGGGCAAAGCGCCGGGAGAAGGGCTTCCGGTGCCTGACGCGAAATTCCCGCTCGTCGAGTCGTATATCGATGTTGTTATCGAGGGCGCGCTCGAGTACGGGCCGCAATTCGCGCGCGAGGTCATCGAGACGACCCGGGACTGGAGTCCCTACTGGCTGGACGATCGCACGCTCGCACGCCGGCCATGGGTGTTCAACAAACAATATGCGCAGGTCGATGCACTGCTCGCGACCTCGGCACCGTGCTTCGCGCAGCGGGCGTTCTCCGAGGACTATGCCGCCGCGATCGCCAAACGCAAAAGCCCTGTGTGCAGTCTGGTGAATCACGGTCGCTAGACCGGGCGCCGCAATCCGGGCATCAATGCGTCCAAATAGATGAAACACAAAGCGTTGCCAGCACAGCGCGAGCGTTCCGCCCGCATCGCGGCGCGCCTTGATATCGATATATGACTTCGTTCGTTTGAGCCGCCGGCGAGCGGCAATAGAATGAGTCGCTCCATCATCGTCGCGTCCCTGCGCACACGCAGGACCAAGCTCGCCCATGCCCCGCCCCATCCATCTGAATCTGTTCATTCACGGCCGCGGTCATCACGAAGCGGGTTGGCGGCATCCGGGCGCGACGCGTAAGGCGCTGACCGACATCACCTATTTCGCCGACCTTGCGAAGCGCGCCGAGGCGGGCTGCTTCGATTCGATCTTCTTCGCCGATGCCCTCGAACTCGGCGACGGTGCGCGCTACGTCGCGAGCGGCGCACTCGAGCCGATCACGGCACTTGCCGCGCTCGCGCGCGAAACGACCCGCATCGGCCTGATTGCGACGGCATCGACGACATACACGGAGCCGTTCAATCTGGCGCGCCAGTTTGCGTCGCTCGATCATATTTCGGGCGGGCGCATTGGCTGGAACATCGTCACGTCGTGGGTCGGAGGCGCCGGCCCGAATTTCGGCTACGAGCGCGCGCCCGAGCATGCCGAGCGCTACGCGCGCGCCGACGAATACGTGGGCGTCGTCAAGGCGCTGTGGGACAGCTGGGCCGACGACGCGATCATCGACGACCCGCAAACCGGACGCTTCCTCGATCGGGAACGGGTGCGGCGCATCGACTGGAAAGGCAGTTTTTATCGCGTCGCCGGTCCGCTCAATCTGCCGCGCCCGCCGCAAGGACGGCCGGTGCTCGTGCAGGCGGGCTCGTCGGCGACGGGTAAGGCGTTTGCCGCCCGTCACGCGGAAGCGGTCTTCACCGCGCATCTGAGCAAGGCATCAGCGGCGGATTTCTACACCGAACTCAAGCAAGGCGCGATTGCCGCCGGCCGACGTGCGGACGACATCGTGATCCTTCCCGGTCTGAGCGCGGCGATTGGCCCGACCGATGCGCAAGGTCACACGCTGCTCGAAGAACTCAATGCGCTCACCGATATCGAAGTCGGCCTGAGCCGTTTGTCGAACCGCTTCGGCGGGTACGACTTCTCCGCATTGCCGCTCGATCAGCCGCTCTCTCGCGACGACTTTCCCGACCCTGCGACGGTGCAGGCCGCGCAAAGCCGCGCCGCCGTCATCACCGATCTCGTCGCGCGCGAACGGCCGACGCTGCGCGGACTGCTGCGCCAGCTCGCCGGTGCGCGCGGCCACTTCACGGTGGCGGGTTCGCCGGAGCGCATCGCGGACGTCATCGAAGACTGGATCGAGGGCCGCGCGGCCGATGGCTTCAACGTCATGCCGCCCGTGCTGCCGGCACAGCTCGATATCTTCGTCGATCACGTCGTGCCGATCCTGCAAAAGCGCGGGCTGTTCCGACGCGAGTACGAAGCCGATACGCTGCGCGGCCATTACGGACTCGGCCGGCCCGCCAACCCGTATTTCCAGAACTGAAACCATGCGTCCACTCCGCGGCTTGTGGTGGCGAACGTTCGCGGCGTTCGTCGTCTGTTTTGGCTGTCAGGTCCCGGCTCACGCCGACCCCGCCTGGCCCGCGACCATCAACATCGGCATCCAGAAAGGCGATCCGCTCGTCGCGTTGCGTGCATCCGGCGAACTCGAAAAGGCTTTTGCGCAACACGGTGTCGCGGTCAAGTGGATGGAGTTCGTCTATGGCGCGCCGCTCGTCGAAGCGATCAACACCGGTGACGTCGACGTCGGCGCGGTAGGCGCGACGCCGCCTATCCTCGCGCAGGCGGGCGCCGCGCCGGGCGTTGTCTACGTCGCGTCCGCGCCGCGCATGCAAAAGAGCTACGGGCTGATCGTGCCGGCGAATTCGCCCGCGCGGCGGCTCGAAGATCTTAAGGGCAAGAAGATCGCGTTCGCGAAGGGCTCGCAAGGACATCTGTTCGTGCTGAAGGCGCTCGCCGACGCCGGACTGCCGGCGTCGGCGGTGCAGTTCGTCTATCTGAACTACAGCGACGCGCGCGCCGCGTTCGAGCGCGGCTTCATCGATGCGTGGGCGGTGCCGGACCCGCGCTATGCCGATACCGAACTCGCGACGGGCGCGCGCACGATTCTGTCGATCGGGCAATTGTCGGTGCCGCAGTACGGCTTCTACATCGGCTCGCGCGAGTACGCGCAGCGTTATCCCGCCGCGTTGCGTCTGCTGTTCGATGTGCTCGACCGGCAAACGGCGCTTGAACTGGCGCATCCCGCGCAGACGGCGCAGTTCCTGTCGCAGAACACGGGTGTTCGCCTGGAAATCTGGACGCGGGCGCTGCCGCGGCTCGAATGGGGCGTCCACTATCCGCTCACCGACGAAGTCGTCAAGGCTCAGCAGGACTGCGCCGATCTCGCTTATCGGGAGCATGTGATCCCGCGCAAAATCGATGTACGCGAAGCCATCGTCGATATCCGGTAGATCTCGATCCGCCATGTCGATATCCGCCTTCCGCCCGATCTGTCGCGACTTCCCGAACGGATCTCGATAGCCTTTCAGGCATCGCAAGCGCGGCTGACGGACGCCGCGGCACGTATCTTGCGGATCGTTTCCGCAATGTGACCGCGAACCTGTCATGAACGAATCCTTCTTCGAGCCGGGACGCAACTGTGAGAGCGTGCGTCATGCGAATCGCTTCACCCTGCTGATCGACGGAGCCGATTATTTCCGCGTGCTGCGCGAGGCGATCACGCGCGCTGAGCGCACGGTGTTCATCCTCGGCTGGGATATCGACAGCCGCATGAAGCTCACGCCCGAAGGTTCGAACGATGGCTTTCCCGAAGCGCTCGGCGACTTTCTGCACGCAGTCGCCGCGCAAAAGCGCCTGCTGCGCGTCTACATTCTCGCGTGGGACTTCGCGATGCTCTACGCGTTCGAGCGCGAATGGCTGCCGGTGTTCAAGATGGGTTGGCGCACGCACCGGCGCATCGCGTTTCAGATGGACGGCAAGCATCCGTTAGGCGGCTCGCACCACCAGAAGATCGTCGTAATCGATGATAGTCTCGCGTTCGTCGGCGGTCTCGATCTCACGCGTTCGCGCTGGGACACGCAACAGCATCGGGCCGATGATCCGCTGCGCCGCGATGCAAACGGCGCACGGTATCAGCCGTCTCACGATGTCCATTCGATGTTCGATGGGGAGGCCGCGCGCGAAATCGGCATGCTCGCGCGCGAGCGGTGGGCACGCGCGTGCAAGAGAAAGCACGCAATCCACACTCAACCCGTGCCGCCGACGCAGGACCCGTGGCCGCCGTCGCGCAGCGTAGAGCTGGAAAATGTCGACATTGCGATCTCGCTCACCGAGCCCGCATACCTGGGCCGCGAGAGCAAGCAGCAAATCCGCACCCAGTATCTCGATGCGATCGCGCGTGCGCGCCGCAGCATTTATATCGAGAACCAGTACTTCACGTCGGCATCGATTGGCGCCGCGCTGAGCGAATCGCTCGCGCGAGAGGATGGTCCGGAGCTGACGATCGTCGTGCCTCGCAATCAGACCGGCTGGCTGCAAAAAGTGACGATGGGCGTGCTGCGCGCGCGCCTGCACGGCATTCTCAAGGCCGCGGACAAGTACGGCCGTTATCGCCTGCTGAGTCCCGACGTACCGGGCGTGGGCGAATCCATCGTGAACGTGCACAGCAAGCTGATGATCGTCGACGACGAATTGCTGATTGTCGGTTCCGCGAACCTGAACAATCGCTCGATGGTGCTCGACAGCGAGTGCAATGTGTCGATCGATGCGGGTGCCGATGCACGCATCCGCCGTGCGATCGCGAAGATGCGCGATACTTTGCTCGCCGAGCATCTCGGCTGCGAAGTCGCGGACTTCGTGCGCGAGCGCGATGCGCGCGGCAGCGTGACAGAGGCGATTCATGCGTTGCAGCGCGATCGCACGAAGCATCGAACGCTCGTCGATCTCGATCCGCAGGTCTCGCCCGAACTCGATCAACTGATTCCGCCAGATGCGCTGATCGATCCCGAAACACCCATCGCCGCGAACGAGCTCATCGATCAGTTCGTGCCCGCCGAGAAGGCGCGGCCGCTGATTGGACGATATGCGTTGCTCGGCGTGCTCGCGTTGCTGGTCGTCGGGCTCGCGGCGGCGTGGCACTGGTCGCCGCTCGCCAGCTACCTCAACCTGAGATCATTCGCGAATGCGACGCGGCAGATCGAGGCGCTGCCGCTTGCGCCGCTGTGGATCGTGCTCGCCTATGTCGCGGCGGCCGTCGTCTCCGCGCCCGTGACCTTGCTGATCGCGACGATGGGAGTCGTGTTCGGCGCGGCGTGGGGCGGCCTGTATGCGTTCATCGGCACCACCGTGGCCGCTGCGACGTCGTTCTGGATAGGCCACCGGCTCGGTCGCGATGCGGTGCGCAAACTCGCGGGCGCACGCGTGAACCGGCTGTCGGAGCGTGTGGCGAAGCGCGGAATCGTCGCGGTCGTCGTGTTGCGGCTCCTGCCGGTCGCGCCGTTCGCGATCGTCAATCTAGTTGCAGGTGCATCACACGTGCGCATGCGCGACTTCATCATCGGCACGATGCTCGGCATGGGTCCGGGCATCTTCCTGACGGTCGCATTCGCGCATCAGTTGGTCGCTTCGTTGCGACGTCCGACAGCCGGCTCGTTCGCCGTGCTGATCGGCATTGGCGCGGTGCTGATCGGATTGTCGGTGCTGTTGCAGCGCTTTCTCGGCAGATCGGGCACGAGCGACACGCACGAAGGCGCCCCGAGCGATGCTGACAAGCCGCGCGCCAGCGATGAAGCCAAACGCGCGCAGCGTTTGCGCGAGCACAGCGGGATGCCTCGCGATGCCGCGGGCAAAACGTCATCACGATGTCAGGACGAGGCCAGCTCATGACCCTGATGCACGAGCCTGGCATCGAGCGGCCACGGATCACGCTTGCGCGCGAACGCGAACTGCGCATCGGGACTTACAACCTGCATGGCGCGGTGGGGATCGACGGCAAGTTCGCGCCGGAGCGCATTGGCGAGGTGCTCGCTGAAATCGATGCGGATATCCTCGCTCTGCAGGAAGTGCCATTGGGCGGCGCGAGTTCGCCCGATGTGCTTGCCGTGCTGCAACGCATGACGAGCCTGGAAGCCGTCTCCGGCCCAACATTAGACACGCCCGCGCGACGCTTTGGCAACGCCGTGCTGACGCGCTATCCGGTGCGCGCGGTGCGCACGCTAGACCTGTCTTTCAGGAGCCGCGAGCCGCGCGGCGCGCTGGACGCCGATATCGATTGCAACGGCGACCTGTGGCGCGTCGTAGCGACGCATCTGGGCCTTGCCTCCAGCGAACGGCGCGCGCAGGTGGAGCAGGTGTTGCAGAGCTTCGACACGCCCGCGCTGCCCGTCATCCTGCTCGGCGATCTGAACGAGTGGTTCGTGTACGGCCGTACACTCAGGCGGCTCGTCACACATTTTCATCGCGCGACCGCGTTGCGTACGTTTCCTACGCGCTTTCCGCTGTTCGCGCTGGATCGCATCTGGGTGCATCCTGGCGAACGGCTGTTGCGTGTCGTCGTGCATCGCACGCCGCTTTCGCGAATCGCGTCGGATCACTATCCGTTGATCGCGCATATCAGCGCGTCGGTCAATGAATGATCCGCGCGCGGCTCCCCGCTATTTGTGCAACTCGCTGCGCAACGTCGCCACGTCGTTGGCGGTGATGGGCTGCGCATTGTTGCCCCAGGCGCCGCGGATGTACGTCAACACCTGGGCGATCTCGACGTCGGCGAGGGTCGTCGCGAACGCCGGCATCGACTGACGCGGCGGGCCGCTTTGCGTCGTCGGACTGTTGCCGCCTTCGATCAGCAGCCGGATCAGCGAAGTCGTATCTTCCGCGATCACCGAAGGGTTGCCGGCGAGCGCGGGAAATGCGTTCGGCACGCCGCGTCCGTCCGCGTGATGACAGCTCGCGCAGAACGACCGGTAGACGTTGAAGCCGACGCTCAGCGAGTCGGCCACGCGGCTGCCGTTCGCACTCGAACGCGCGGGATCGGCGCCGTCCGTATAGGTGCCCGACGGCTGCTGGGCCGGCAGCGACTTCAGGTAATGCGCGATCGCGTGCAGGTCCTCGTCGGTCAGATATTGCGAGCTGTCCTCGACCTGTTCGACCATGCTGCCGTACGCGACGACGCCCGCGCCGTGGCCGGTCTTCAGGAACGCGGCAATGTCCGCGGCGGAGAGACGGCCCAGTCCCGAGCCCATGTCGCCGGTCAGGTTGGGCGCGAACCAGTGATCGTTGACGCCGCCCGCCAGATAGTGGCTCGACGACTCGTCAAGGCCGCTTTCCTGATAGAACATTCCGCGCGGCGTATGACATGCGCCGCAATGTCCCGCACCTTGCACCAGATAAGCACCGCGATTCCAGATCGCGTCGCTTTGCGGGCGCGGCACGTATGGCTTCGATGGCACGAATACCATCTGCCAGAAGCGCAGCGCCCAGCGCTGGTTGAACGGAAACGCGACGTCCGAGCGCGGCGTCGGTTTCGCGATCGGCGCGACGCCGTGCAGCATGTACTCGTATAGCGCGTGCACGTCCTCGTCGCTGAGCTTCGAGAATGACACGTATGGCATCGCCGGATAGAGCCGCTTGCCGCCGCGTGCGACACCTTCGCGCAGAACGCGCTCGAAGTCTTCGTAGGTGTAGCGGCCGATGCCGTACTGCGGGTCCGGCGTGATATTGCTCGACATGATCGTGCCGAACGGCGAACCCATGCCAAGGCCGCCCGCGTACGGCGCGCCGCCCTGCGGCGCGGTGTGGCAGCCGGCGCAGTCGGCGGCTTTCGCCAGGTACTCGCCACGTGCGAGCCGGGACGGATCGAAGCTCGCCGCGCCGCCCGAAGCCGGCGCGTCAGTGCTCGCCGCCGCCGCATCCGTCGCGGCCGCCCCTCCGCCGAATGCGATCGCCAGCAGCCCAACGCCCACCGCCAGCAACGCACCCGCTGCCGCCGCTCGCACCACCGTGCGCCTTCGCATCATCGCGCGCCCTCCCCGCGGGCTCGCGCCGCGTCGTGCGTGAAAGCCGGCTGCCGGTCTGCGCGGCTCAGCCAGCGCGCCGCGACGAACAGCCCGCCGGTCAGATAGGCCAGCGCGCCCGGCACCCACATGATCAGTCCGCCCAGTTGCTGATCGTGCAGAGGATCGATGCCCAACGCCGCGCACGGCTCGACATACGATGGATACCACAGGCCCGGCGCGAGCGTGATCAGCGCGCCGAGCGCACTGGTGTGAACCATCGTCGTGAACAGCGACAGCATCGCGTGTCCGCCATTGCCGCGGCGCGCGCCGTCGCCCGTCACGGTCCACCAGAAGAGCAGCGCACTGAGCAAAAAACTGGCGTGCTGCAACGTATGCACGGAGCGATGCGCAAGCGCGGCGTCGAACAACGTCGGCGCGTGCCACCCCCACAGAGCGACCGCGTGCAGCGCCCACGCGACGAGCGGCGCGCTCAGGCAGCGCCACGCACGCGCAACCGGGCGAGCGCGCACCGCCCGCCCGAGCGCCAGACGCGCGCGCCGGGGCAGCGCCCACATCCATACGGCGAGCGGACGCCCGGCCACGCACAGGGGCGCCGCGATCAGCATCATCGATTCGTGCTGCACCATATGCGCGGAAAACAGCGCGCCGGACAACGTATCGAGCGGCGACATCAACGCGAGCACGAGTGCGCTCCAGCCGCTGGCGAAGGCCAGCAGATGCAGCCTGCGCGAGCCGGCGCCGCGCCGCTGCGCGCGCGAGCGTCGCTGCAGCCGCGCATAGCCGATCAGATACCCGCCGATGCTGAGCGCCATCAACGCAACGACCCACGGCTCGAAGCTCCAGCCGAACGACAGGGTCGAACGATCAACGGACGACAGTTCATGCGCGGTAGCCGCCGTGCCGGGCAGCCAGGCCGCGCATGCGAACCAGCGAAGTTGCCTTCTCATCGGCAAGCGGGCAGCAGCCATTGCGGAAACCACATCGCGAGTTGCACGAGCGCGGACAGCGCACCGACGATCATCGCCATCAGCGCGAAAAAACCGGCGCGCGCGGCGCGCGGAGCATACGCTGGCGCGCCGCGCGATCGTTCGGCACGCCAGCGGCCGTAGGCGAGCCACGTGGCAAGCGCGCAGAACGCGAACGCGGCCGCGCTGACCGCATGCATCGGCCACGCGGCGCCGCTCGCGCAGGCGAGCCGGATCAGCGCATAGTCGACGCTCTGTGTGGCGAGCACCGCCGTGGGTGCCGCGAGCAAACCTAGCCAGATGTCCATCGGCACCTCACGAATCAGCCGTGCATGCGCGGCGCCAGGTACAGCACCGCATAGATCGGCAGCCAGCTCAACACGACGAAGTACCAGTAGATCGCGTTCTCGCTGGTGTCGAGCAGCCGTTTGCCTTCGAATGGACCGATCTTCAGCAACAGCGCGAGCACCGCGGTATCGACGGTATCGGTCACGAGGTGCGTGGTATGCAGCCCGAGCAGCAACCAGACGATCGACCCGTAAGCGTTCGCGTACCACATCACGTTCAGCGCCGTGAACTCGAAGCCGCGCAGCACGAGGAAAGCCAGCGCGAATGCGAGACAAACGCTGAGCCACAGGCATGCGCGAGCCCGTTCGCCACGCTCCGCCGCGCGCTTTGCGAGCTGGTTCGGCACGAGGCTCAGCAACAGGACCACCGTGTTCAGCGTGCCCCACAGCAGCGCGGGCGGCGGCGCGTGCATCGGCCACGCCGCGTTCACGCCGCGCAGATAGAAGTACATCGCGACCGCGATCGCGAACACGGTGCCTTCGATCGCCATCAGACCCGCGGTCGCCCACCACATCAGGCTGCGATGGCTGAAGTCGAAGCTCGGCAGCGCGCGCACGTCGAGGGTCGAGACGGCGCGCGCCGGCGCATCATCCGACCCGGCGAGCGCGCGGATGTGCGGCGCTTCGTGGTGCGCTGCGCCGGCGCGCGGCGACGGCCAGCGCTCCAGCGCGCGCGCCAGCGCATTACTCGCCCGCGTCGGCCAGAACCACACGATCATCGCCGCGGCGACCGGGACGGTGCCCCACCATACGGCCGTCGGTGTGAAAATCGAGCCTATGAAGAAGATCGTCGTCGCGACAGCGCTCACAAACGGCCAGATCGACGGCGTCGGAAACAGCGGGCGGGTTTCGGCAATCGCATCGAGCGCGCTCGTCGTCAGCACCTCGCGCGCGCCGGCAGTGAGGCCCGACACCGACGCCGGCTGCTGCGTCGGCTCCCACAGCGGATGGCGGCCATGCACGATCGGCAGCACGTCGAAGTTGTGCGGCGGCGGCGGGCTCGGTACGTTCCATTCGAGCGTGCCGCCGCCCCACGGATCGGCCGGCGCAGCGGCGCCCCGCCGGCGGCTGCGTACCACGTTGACGAGGAACAGCAGGACGCCGACGCCCATCAGATACGCGCCGAGCGTCGCCCCCAGATTCATCGTTCCCCAGCCGAGCCCGGCGGGATAAGTCCAGATGCGCCGCGTCATCCCATGCAGTCCAAGCCAGTGCATCGGGAAGAAGGTCACGTTAAAGCCGATGAAGAACAGCCAGAAGTGCCAGCGCCCGAGGCGCTCCCCGAGCATGCGTCCGGTGATCTTGGGAAACCAGTAGTAAAACGCGCCGAACAGCGGAAACACCGCGCCGCCGATCAGCACGTAATGCAGATGCGCGACCACGAAGTAAGTATCGTGCACCTGCAGATCCAGCGAGACGGAGCCGAGCATGATGCCGGTCATGCCGCCCAGCACGAGAATGAAGAAGAACGCGAGCACGAACAGCATCGGCGCGCGGAGCCTGAGCTTGCCGGTCACCAGCGTCGCGAGCCAGCAATAGACCTGGATGCCCGACGGTACCGCGATCAGCACGCTCGCCGCCGTAAAGAAACTCTTGCCCAGTTCGGGCACCGTGGTCGCGAACATGTGATGCACCCAGAGGCCGAACGCAAGGAATCCGGTCGCGATCAGCGCGAGCACCATCGCCGGATAGCCGACCACCGGCCGGCGCGAAAACGTCTCGATGATCGACGACATGAAGCCGAGCGCCGGAATGAAGATCAGGTACACCTCCGGGTGTCCGAAGAACCAGAAAAGGTGTTGCCACAGCAGCACGTCGCCGCCGAGCGACGGGTTGTAAAACTGCGTGCTCACCAGCCGGTCGAGGATCAGCGCTGTGCTTGCGAGCATGATGGCAGGCATGGCGAACAGCACCATGAACTGCGTGACGAGCGTCGCCCACGCGAACAAAGGCAACCGGTTCAGCGACATGCCGGGCGCGCGCATCTTCAGAATGGTCGCGATAAGTACGATCGCTTCGAGCAGCGCGGACAGCTCGGTGAACGTGATCATCTGCGCCCAGATGTCGGAGCCCTTGCCGGTCGCATAGTCCGGGCCCGCCAGCGGCACGTAGCTGAACCAGCCCGAGCGCGGCCCCGCACCGATCGCGAACGCGATGTAGAGCGTCAGTCCGCCGAACAGGAACACCCAGTACGCGTACGCGTTCATACGCGGAAATGCGACGCTGCGCGCACCGATCATCAGCGGAATCAGGTAGCCGGCGACCGCCTGCATCACCGGCACGGCGAACAGGAACATCATCGTCGTGCCGTGCATCGTGAACAGCTGGTCGTAGAGGTCGGGACCGACGAGGCGGTTGTTCGGTCGCGCGAGTTGCGTGCGCATCGCGAGCGCGAGCAAGCCTGCCAGCAGGAAGAACGCGAACGTCGTGACGATGAACCGCCGCGCGATCGTTTTATGGTTGATCGCTGAGAACCAGCCAATCACGCCCGGCGGATCGCGCCACGTGTCGGCGAGCAGCGCGCGCGTGTCGGCGGGCGCGTCGGGTCCGTCCTTGATCGCAAGGTCGACGTGCAAGACGGGCGGGCGTTCGAGCGTGCTCATCGTAGCGTTCCGAGCCAGGCGACCAGCGCTTGCCGGTCGGATGCGGGAAGCGGCACGGTAGGCATCGTCGTGCCCGGCTTCGTCGCGTTCGGATCGCGGATCCACGCCGCGAGGTTCTCCTGCGTGTTCGGCAGAACGCCTGCCGCGATCGTCTGCCGGCTCATCAGGTGCGTCAGGTCTGGGCCGAGCGTGCCTTGCGCCGACGTGCCCCGCACCGTATGGCAGTTCGCACAGCTGGACTGCTCGAAGATCCGCAGACCGCGTTGCACGAGCACACTGGACGGACTGAGCGCCTCGGTCACCGCGGGCGTGGCCTGCTGTGTGCGCCACTGCGCGTATTTTTCGGGCGTGTCGGCGGTCACGAACATTGCCATCCATGCATGCTGGGCGCCGCAATATTCGGCGCACTGGCCGCGATAAATGCCGGGTTGATCGACGCGGAATTCGATCGTCGAATCGCTGCCCGGCAGCATGTCCTTCTTGCCGTGCAAATTCGGCATCCAGAAGCTGTGGATTACATCGGTCGTCTTCAGCGCGATGATCACCGGGCGTCCCGCGGGCACGTGAAATTCGTTCGCGGTCGAAAACCCCGGCTGCTGGGCATCGCCGGGATAGTCGACTTTCCACCACCACTGCTCGCCGGTGACTTCGAGGTGCAACGCGTTGTCGACGGGTAAGCGTGACAGCGCGCGATCCGTCAACACGTCGGCGACGATCAGCCCGAGCAACAGCGCGACCGAGGCGATACTGACTGCGGCTACCACGCGCTGCGGTCCGCGTTCGCTCGGGCTAGCGAGCGGCGGGTGCTCGTCCCCTTCTGTATTGGCGCCTCTGTCGGTCCGGCGCACCAGTGCAATCAACATCGCTAATAGAACAGCGGCGAATACCGCTCCGCATACGATCAACGACAGGTTCCACAGCCGCACGATGTGCGCGGCCTGGATGCCGGCCGGATGCAGCGCATCCTGTGGCGAGGGCTGTGCGCGAGCTGCTTCGGCCACGCAGCAAGCGAGCGCAGCCGTGAGCTTTCGCGCATCGAGCGAGTTGGAATGAGGAGCCATGGTCAGATGGGTCCAGCGATATCGACGGTCCCGCGACGGAGAATCAGTTGAGCCGGATTTCTCATGCTCGAATGCTAGTCAAGGCACCAGCTTCACCTTGATCCAACCAGGCTCCCGCCGGTCGAACTCGCGGTACGCCGCGATTGCATCGACTAGCGGCTCGCGCTGGGTCAACACCGCGAGCGGATCGAACGTGCCGTTGCGTACGAGTTCGATCAACCGCGGCGTCACCGCGCGATGGTTGCAGTTGCCCATGCGCAGCACCAGGTTGCGGTTCATCGCCTCGCCGATCGGAAACACCCGATCGGTCGGCGGATATACACCGATGATCGCCACCGTGCCCGCCTTCGCGACGGCGCGCACCGCCCACTGCAATACCTGCGACGGGCCACTCCCGGGCTGCCAGTTGTCCCCGTCGGGCCTCGTTTGCGGCGCGATCTCCCTGACCTCCTGATCGAACTGCTTCTGCTGGTCCTTCGCTTTCTGTGCGGCGGGTCCGTGCTCCGCGCGCACCGCATCGACGCCGACCGCGTCGATCACGCGGTCCACGCCGATGCCGCCGGTCAGTTGCAGGATCATGTCGACCGGGTCTTCGTCGTCGAAGTTGATCACTTCGGCCCCTTGTGCGCACGCCATGTCGAGCCGGGAAGCAACGCGATCGACCACCAACACCCGGCCCGCGCCCATCAGCTTCGCGCTCGCGATCGCGAATTGCCCGACAGGTCCCGCGCCGAACACCGCGACCGTATCGCCGGTATGAATGCCCGCCAGTTGTGCGCCGAAATAGCCGGTCGGAAAAATATCCGACAGCATGATTGCGCGGTCGTCGTCGATCTCGTCGGGCAACCGGATCAGGCTCGCGTTCGCGAGCGGCGCGCGCGCGAACTGTGCCTGCAAACCCTGAAACGGCCCAGTCGATTTCGGACCGCCAAAAAATGCGGTGCCGGCCGCCGGCCCATGCGGATTCGCGGTATCGCATTGGGCGGTATAACCGGCGCGGCAATACGAGCAGAAACCGCACGAGATCGTTGACGGGATCAGCACGCGGTCGCCCTGGCGCAGATTGCGCACCGAGCGCCCTACTTCCTCGACGATGCCGAGTCCCTCGTGCCCGAGGATCGTACCGGGCTCCATCTCGCCGAGCGTGCCGCGCACCATGTGCAGGTCCGTGCCGCAAATCGCGCTCGACGTGAGCCGCACGAGCGCGTCGCTCGGCTGCTGCAATTGCGGGTCCGGCACGTTGTCGAGCCGGATATCGCCGATCCCGTGAAAAACGACTGCCTTCATCATTCACCTCCGATGCTCGATGGCGTTAGCGTCCGTCAGATCCTGTCCGACCGCGCGACTGCCCGGTGTTCTCGTGGTTCCGCGCGCAGCGACGACTTCCGCTTCGCCGGATGGGGAATCCGTTGTGCGGTCATTCATGGCGGCTCCGCGACCGACCAGGTTCTCCCGTCGAGCAAACCACATACCGAGCCACTCGTCGCGCCGCTCGTTCCGATCTGCCGCACGGTCCGGGGATTGCCCATGTCACGTCAGCAGGTACGAGCACGGCGCGAGCCCGCCCGTGTCCCCGTCGAGGTACGGTGGTTGCTACGTCGCTGGCTGACTAGCTGCACCCCAGGCCAACCGGCGTTCCCGATCTTCATGACTGACACCGACACCACGCGCGACATGTCTGCCCGTCTGAACGCGATGCGCAGGACGCTGCGTGAGGTGTTCGGCATCAGCCGGCTGCGCCCCGGCCAACGGGAGATCGTCCGCAGCGTGCTCGAACAGCGCGACACGCTCGCGGTGATGCCCACGGGGGCCGGCAAATCGCTGTGCTAACAGTTGCCGGCGTTGCACCTCGACGGTTGGACGCTCGTCGTATCGCCGCTGATCGCGCTGATGAAAGATCAGTTCGACAAGCTGCGCGAGGCCGGCATCGACGCCTGGCGGATCAATAGCGCGGTGCCGGCTGCCGAGCTGCGCGAGACTTACGACGCGTTGTGCGGCATGCGCCGCGGCATCGTGTTCGTCACGCCCGAGCAGCTGACGCGGTCCGAGCTGCTCGACGCATTGCAGGCGGGCTCGCGCCAGCGCATCAAGCTCGTGGTCGTCGATGAGGCGCACTGCGTATCGCAGTGGGGCCACGATTTTCGCCCGGCGTTCCTGCGCATCGTCGATGCGGTCAACGCGCTCGGCAGGCCGCCGATCCTCGCGCTGACCGCGACGGCGACGCCCGACATCCGCGAGGACATCGTGCGCTCGCTCGGGCTTCACGAGCCGCGCATCGTGAACACCGGTGTGTATCGCGACAACCTTCACTATCGAGTGACGCAGGTGTCGGTGGGTGGCGGTCGACAGCGGGCATCGACGCGCGCGAGAGAGGCGAAGACGGCCGCGTTGCGTACGCTGCTCGCGAGCGGATCCGGCCGAGGCATCGTCTACACGGCGACCGTGCGCGAAGCCGAACGACTCGCGGCGACGGTGCGCAGCTGGGAAGTTGCCGCCGCCTGCTATCACGGCCGTATGTCGGCGCGCGAGCGGCACGATGCGCAGGAGCGTTTCGTGTCGGGCGACGTGCGCGTGATGATCGCAACCAACGCGTTTGGGATGGGCGTCGATATTCCCGATATCCGCTTCGTCGTCCATTACCAGATTCCCGGCAGCATCGATGCGTATTACCAGGAAAGCGGACGCGCGGGACGCGACGGCAAGGTCGCGCGCTGCGAGCTGCTGTTCGATCTGAACGATCGGCGCGTGCAGCAGTTTCTCGCGCTGGGCCGCTATCCCGATGCTGCGCTGCTGCGGCGGATCTGCGACGCGCTCGCGCAGCGCGCGAAAGCGCCCGCTCCTGGCGTGACCGCGCGCGAGCTGCTCGACGCGGTGCCGGACGTGGGCCGCAACAAGCTCGCCGTGGCGCTGAAGATGCTGACCGACTCGGGGCACGTATCGCGCAGCCGGCTACAGCGGTATCGGCTACGCGAGCGCGGCCCCGGGCGTGGACGCGATAGCGCCGAGGACGGCGCGATCGAGGCCGCGGTCGAACGCTATGCGCAGCTCGCGACCCGCGATCGAGATGCACTCCAGCAGATCATCGATTACGCGCAAACCGGCGGCTGCCGATGGCGCGTGATGCTCGAATATTTCGGCGATGCGCAGGGATTCGAGCGTTGCGGCACTTGCGACAACTGCCTGAACCCGCTCACAGCGACGCTCGAAGCGCAACGAACCGCCGACGACGATAAACGGCCGCCGCGCCACGCCAGCACAAAGGCGCGCTTCGGCCGCGGCGACGCAGTCCGCGTGCGCAAATACGGCTCGGGCCATGTGGTGTTTTCAACCGACGAGCAGGTCGCGGTGCTGTTTCCCGATGGCACGACCCGCACCTTCATGGCGAGGTTCGTGAAGGCCGAGATCGCGTGATGGGTGGCAACGCGACGGACAGTTCTACAGGCGAGACGCTGTGCGCATCATCATTGGGCGCCCTTTTCCTGCGATGGCTTCACTTCGGACAGGTCTTCTTCTTTGACTTCTGCTTGCCGCACGTTCGTGCCGTCATCGCCGGATTCGGAAATGTCCGTTTCGAACGTGCCTTCGTTGCCCGTGTCGGCGTCGGCAGGTTTCGGCGTTTTCGGCTGTTGTTGCTGGGTCGTCATGATTTGCTCCTTGCAGTGTCACACGGCGCGTGATGCCGCGCGTGAACATCACTCAGCATGGACGATGCCCGGGAGCGCAAGACGTTTCATCGCCACGAAGTTCGCACTCACAAGCAGCCGCGAATTGCCTGTCGTGTGCGCCAGATAGCTGGAACTCGTATGGGCCGTACCGGATTCGAACCAGTAACCAACGGATTAAAAGTCCGCTGCTCTACCAATTGAGCTAACGGCCCGGCGAGCCAGATCGTCACCCGCTGCGGGGTAATCCTGGCGTCGGTGCTAGCCGATGTCGATGGCTCGTTCAGTCGGTACGCACTTCGATGCGGCGCGGTCGCGCTTCGTCGCGGCGCGGTATCGTCAGCTTCAATACGCCGTCCTTCAGATTGGCTTCGATTTTCGACGCATCGAAGTCGGCGCTCATCGAGAACGCCCGCGCGAAGTGAGGCTCACGGATCTCCGCATGCTGCAGACGCAGTTCCGCCGGTGTCGGCACCACCGCTTCTGCTTCGATGTACAGGTTGCCATCGTGGACCTTGACCTCCAGCCGCTCCCTGGTCACGCCCGGCAGATCCGCCCACAGCGTGATGCCGTGGCTGTCCTCGAAGATGTCGACCGGCGGCGTCAACGTGATCCGGCGTTGCGATGCCTCACCGTCGCGCTGGGTCACCGCCGTTTGCTCCTTTCTGGCGAGTTCAGTCGTGTCGTTCATGATGTCCTCCGTAGTTCTGTCGGTGCTCACTGAACGGTGATCGCGCGTGGCTTCGACGCCTCGCTTTTGCCGATGCTCACCATCAGGCATCCATTGGTGTACCGCGCGCTCACCTTGCCAGGGTCCGCGTTTTGCGGAAGCTCGACCACGCGCCGGAAACTGCCGGCGAATCGCTCCTGTGCATAGGTGCGCGCATCGTCGCCGCGGGTTTCCGGTTGCGAGCTCGCGCGCTCGCCGCTGATGGTCAGCAAGCCCTTGTCTAGCGATACTTCGAGCCTGGCCGGGTCGACTCCCGGCGCGAACGCGACGACCTCGATCGAGTCGTCGGTCGAACCGATGTTGATCTGCGGGAAGGCGCCAGCGCGGCCCGAACGGATACTGGAAGGGAAGCCGCCGAAGAGGCTCGCCATCTGCCGTTGCAGACGGTCGAACTCACTGAACAGATCGGCTCCGAAGTAAAGGTCACTCATGATCGTTTCCTCCTTGGATGCAGCACGGAAACGAACCGGCCTACGCGCTCCAGTCCGTCTGCCGGGCTGCGGCAAACAAATCGAAACACGCAGCGCGCCGCATGGCGGGCACGACTGCCTGAGCGGAATTTAGAATAGTATGCACGGGGAAAATTTCAAGGTGGGTGGCGCAAAATTTTGATCTTGAATTCGGCTCAGTGCGCACTATTTTTACGACACTCGGACGAACCATGCGAGGACTTCATGGAATTCGAACATGACTGGCTCACCCTTGGTCGGCACCGAATCCGGTTGCGCTCAACGAAGGGTTTTCCAACCGAGACGATGCGCTCGGCCGCCGAAGTCATCCGGCTGGCGATCGATAACAATATGAGCGCCCGGGCGCGGCTGGTCGAAGTGGTATTCCGGCAGGAGTCGGCTTACGAAATCTCTGTCGGCACCACTTTCGCGGACGATCGGCTTTGCGTGCCGCAGGTGGAAGCGGCGATCGCGACGGTGTTGGGCTTGCAGCTGGACCAGATCAATATCTTCGTGACGGTGGTTACGCAGGAAGAGGTCGACCTGCACTTCGGCGTCTACGAAAGAATGCTGGCCGAAAAACTCGGCGTTGTGCCGCCGATCCAGTAGGGAGAGATGGATGATTGAGCCACCACGATAGATGCCGCTCGCGACGGTTACGATCGATCAATCTGACGGTAAAAAGAACCAACGCTACGACGGTCCGCTGCGACTCACCTGCCGACTAGCTCGTTCGGCCGGGCATGGGGGTAGCGCGTCGGTCAGATGAGTTCACGAAGCTTGTAATACCACATGCCCAGAACCAGGGCCGGTGTGCGTAGTCTCTTGCCGCCCGGAAACCGCCGATGCCTGATGCGGCTGAATACGTCGAAGCGGGAAGCATCGCCGCCGATCGCGTCCGCCAGAATCTTGCCGGCCATTCCCGCGAACACCAGCCCATGTCCGGAGAAGCCTTGTACATAGTAGAGGTTGTCGCCGATACGACCGAGATCCGGCGCGCGGTTGATCGTGATGTCGACAAAGCCGCCCCATGCATATTCGATCTTCACGTCGGCGAGCTGCGGAAAAACCCCCGTCATGCGTCTGCGCATGCGGTCGATCAGATTGCGCGGCGTGGTGGCGTCATACGATTCGCCTGCACCGAACAGCAAACGATGATCCGCGCTGAGCCGGAAGTAATCGAGTATCAGGTTGTTGTCGGACGCCGCGGCGCGGCCCGGCATCAGCGCGTCGGCCCGCGCACTGGTAAGCGGTTCCGTCGCGATCATGTAGGTGCCCACGGGCATGATGCGGGCTTCGATCTCCGGTGCGGGATGATCGCCGAACTCTCCTAGATAAACGTTTCCAGCCATTACCACACGGTCGCACGACACCTCTCCCTCGGCTGTCTTCACGACAGGCCGAGCGCCCCGATCGAGCCGCGACACGGCGGAATTTTCGAAAATCCTGACGCCCGCGCGACGCGCCGCCTCGCCCAGACCAAGGCAATAAAGAAGCGGATGAAGATGGCCAGACCCGGTGTCGTACACGCCCGCGGCGAACCGCTGCGATGCTATATGAGCGCCGAGCGCCGTGCGGCCCAGCCATTCGAGCGGGTAGTCGTAGCGGTCGCGCGTGCGCCGCACCCAGTTCATCAGCTGTTCGGCCTTCCGATCGCTGACGGCAAGCGTCAGATATCCGCGCCGATAATGGCAATCGATGCCGAAGCGCGCAAGCCGATCTTCCAGCAGTCTCATACCCTCCAGCGACACGTCCCACGCCCTTCGCGCGACTTCGCGGGAGCACTGATGTTCGATCGCATCTTCACCCTCGGCGCCGAAGCCGACAATCGCGTGCCCGCCGTTACGCCCGGACGCCCCCCAGCCGATGCGCTGCGCCTCCAGCAATGCCACGGCGAAGCCACGCTCGGCTAGCTCCAGCGCACACGAAAGCCCCGCATAGCCACCGCCGATCACGCACACGTCCGCGTTGAGCTTCTCCTGCAATGGTGGCCCAGGCTGCGCACGGGTGACGCTCGCCTCGTAATACGAGTCCTCGACAACGCCCTGTTCCTTGTTCAGCAGTGACGACATAAGCCGGTCTCCGAAGGTCTTCTCGCTATGGAACCCGTATGTTGAGAAATTGCCAGGGATCGTCGTCGCAGGGCGAATCGAAAAGTAGCGAGCGTTGCGCGAGCGGCGTCCATGAATCATAGACGCCAATCATCTCGCCCAGATAAGGTCGCGCGACCCGCATCACGGTTTGATAGTCGATGTCGTCCGGCTCGACCACACCGGCGTCCGGATTCCCGAGCGCCCATACGATGCCGGCCAGAATACCGGCCACCACTTGCAGGCTCGTTGCGTCGTTATGCGGCGCGAGTCGACGGGCTTGCGGCGTGGTCAGACGGGAGCCGTACCAGTAGACTCCGTTGTCGTTTCCCATCAACAGCACGCCGAGTTCGTCGGCGCCATCGACGATCTCATCGCGCATGATCCGCTTATGGTCCTGCAGGCGCCAGCCCCGTCCGGCGAATTCGTCGATTGAAAGAAACGCATCGTCGCAGGGCCGGTAAGCGTAGTGCACCGTCGGACGGTAGATCACTTCGCCATCCTTGCGAAGTGTCAGATGGTCGGCGATGGAGATCGACTCTCCGTGGGTAATCAGGAACCCGTGATAACTACCGGCGAGCGGTGTCCAACTGCGTACGCGGGTCGCGAGTCCCGGGCGTTGCAGGTAGATCGCCGCATCACTGCCGAATCCGTGCCGGCGCGCGTCCGCAGGCCAATGCCGTTCATGCGTACCCCATCCAAGTTCCGCCGGCTGCATGCCCTCTTCCACGAAAGCGTCGACGGACCACGTATTGACGAACTCGTTTCGCGCCTTGCGGCACTTGGCGACCTGGAAGTCCCGCTCCGCTACGTGAATCGCCTTGATGTTCAGCCGGTGTGCGAGCGCAGCCCAGTCCTCGTAGCTGCGCAGCGCCGTTGGCTCGATGCCGCTGTTGGAGGCCATATCGAGCAGCGCCTGTTTGACGAACGCCGAAGCCAGTCCGGGGTTAGCGCCTTGCGTGAGAATGGCGGTCGGACCGTCGCGCTTGTCGAGGCGAAAGGCCAGCAAAGCTTCCCGAAGCGCATAGTTGCTGCGCTTCGAGGCGGAACGATCGGGATCGGTCGACTCCCCTTCCCATGGCTCGATGGATGTGTCGAGATACAGCGCGCCACGAGACCAGCAGAAGCGCACGAGCGATTCGCTCGACACGTTCACCGACAGATTCAGCACGAGGTCGCCTCTTTTGACGTAGCCAGCGAGCAGCACCTCGAAGTTGTTCTCCGACAGCGCCTGCTCGACGACGCTCAGCCCGCATTCGCGAGCGATCGTCGTATCGTTGCCGGGCGGGCAGAACACGGTCACGCGTTCCGGGCAAACCTCGATGTGTCTGAAAAGAATCGGTAACAGCGAACTCGCGATGCTTCCTAATCCAATGATCACAATATTGCCGTGACAAACGGCGTGCTTTGTCCAATTCACCTGCGCGCTCATCTCTGCTCCCCAACCACAGCGCTTCGGTATGCGCCTGTTCTCGTGCCCGGTCGTTGTGATCCTTCGTGTCGGTCCGTACCAACCCGTTAGCATTCCGCATTCCGCATGCTGCTGCCCGCCTCGCGCTTACGGCCGCGGCGGTTCGCCGGGAACGCTCGTTGCTCGACGTGCATCGTCAATACGAAACGCATAACGGAGACAGCCATGGGCTGCGCACTTGTCGCGGCCGAACGGCGCGACCCGTTCATTGGCGGGAGAAAAGCGATGTCCATTCAGGAATATGCGCCGTATCGCGGCTGCAATATCGAGGTGAACGTCACGCTATCGAAGACGCATTGGCTCGGCGGTAAATATCGCCGTTTTCGTGTGTCATGGACCGTGACGTTGCCCGGCAATCCGCACCAGGAAGTGGTCAGTTTTCCGGAACAGTTCGATTTTCTGACTGAGCGGGAGGCGTTCAGGTATGGAGAAAATCGGGCGCACACCTATATCGATTCGATGTTGTCGACGCCGTCTCAAAGGCGCAGGTTGCGCGAGCCGGTCGCGCAGCCCGGCACACGCCATGAGGTTTGATGGCCCGAGCCGGCGCGCGCTCTTTTGCCGAAGGCGGGCCAGCCGTCGCGTGACGCGCAAGGCTCCTCGCAGCTGCGGGAAAGTCGATGCCGAGACTTCCCGCCGTTCATACACGTCCAGCGGCAGCGTGACGTTGCGCACCTGCGCACGACCCATGCCGCGCGGGAACCCGGTTGTAATATGCTAACCAGCAGCTGCTCCGCGAGCGGCTTGGGCGACACCAATGGAGCTCGACGGAGCCCCATGGAGGGACAGCATGAGAGGCTTCCTTCTGGCATTGGCATGCGCGTGCGAGCTGTCGGCGGCCACGGCGCAGGATTTATCGCCTGCCCCCAGGACTGCAGCGCCGGTCGCCGCGACGGACTTCCTGGCTATGGCGAAGCGAGTGGTCGACGCCGCTTCGCGACCCGCTGCACCCTGGAGCGGGCCGCGCAACGGCCCGCGCGCGCAATCCGGAAAACGTATCGCGGTGGTCGCCGAGGATTTGCGCAACGGCGGCATCCTCGGGGTGGTCGATGGTGTGCTGGAGGCGGCCAAGGTCATAGGCTGGCGCGTCAAGATCTTCGATTCCGGCGGTACGACCGACCTCCGTCTGAAGATGCTCGCCAATGCGTTGGCAGGCCACCCCGACGGTCTGATCCTCGCCGGGGGCGACGCATATGCGCTGCTCCCCGCACTGCGGCCGTTTGCCGACAGCGACATCCCGATCGTCGGCTGGCACGTGGCGGGGCGGGCCGGACCGGTGCCGGGCACGCCCGTCGCGATGAACGTCTCGACGGACCCGCTCGAGGTTGCGCGGGTGACCGCGCTCGCGGCCATCGTGCAGTCGGCCGGACATGCGGGCGTCGTCATCTTCACGGACACCGGTTTCCGGATCGCACAGGAAAAGGCGGACGCAATGGCTGCTGTGGTTCGCGCGTGCAGCGGCTGTACCCTGCTCGAAGTGCGCGACGTGGCGATCTCGCGCAGCGAGAAGCTGGTGCCAGAGGCGACACGCGCGCTGCTCGCGCGTTACGGCCCGCGCTGGACCTGTGCGCTGGGGATCAACGACATCTACTTCGACTACGCCGTGCCGGTGTTGACGCAGGCGGGCATACCAAACGCCGCAATGATCATGCTGTCGGCCGGCGACGGCAGCGAGTCCGCCTTCCTGCGCATCCGCACCGGTACGTTCCAGACGGGGACCGTCGCCGAACCCCTGAATCTGCACGGCTGGCAGTTGGTCGACGAACTGAACCGGCTGTTCGCCGGAGAAGGCGTGACGGGTTACGTGAGCCCCGTGCATCTCGTAACGGCGGACAACATCGCCGCTGACGGCGGCGATCGCCTGCTCTACGATCCTGACAACGGCTATCGCGACATTTATCGTCGGATCTGGCAACGCCCGTGAAACTGCCATTCCCACAATCGCTGACCGCCCAGTTTGCGCTCGTTGCCTCGTGCCTGGCCGCGCTGGTGGTCGTGGTCGGCGCCACGTCGATCTATTCGTTGGCCACTTCGGCCTTCTCGATCCGTCAGCTGGCCGAAGAGCGGCTCGCCCGCCTCGTGGATGCGCAGGATCTGGTGCAGCACACGCTGACGATCGAACGCCTCGCGTTGCAGCTGTCCAGCGACGATACGGTCGAAGCGGTGCGCGAGACGCATCGGCAGGTGCTCGAACAGTTGGCATCGTTCGACGGCCTGGTCGACCGGCTGGCCTCGGCGACCACGAGCGAAGACCCTGGTGTCGACCCGCTGACACTTTATCGGTCGAGCCAACGCTTTCGCAACATCGTCAACATCGAGGCGCAAGTGCGCGAGACCGCGCTCGCCCGCCGGGGTGCCTCGGCGGCGGCGCAACCGGCGGGTGTGTCGCTGGCCAGCCTCGACGCGGATCTGCGCGGCGCGGCCGACGCTCTCGCCGCCGCGGCGCACCGGCAGTCGGATGACTTGACGAGCGAATACCGCGAAGCAGTCCAGGATCTGGCCGCTCGCGCAGATCGCACACGCAAATGGGTGGCCGGCGGACTCGCTGTCAGCCTGTTGCTCACCTGGCTCATCGCCCGCGAATTCCTCGGGCGCCATGTCGTGGCGCGCCTGCGCCGCGTCAGCCATTTTCTGCGACATGGCGATGCCGGGAACACGCAAGCCGGCGTGCCCGTGCACGGCGGCGACGAGATTGCCGATATGGCGCGTGCTGTCGAGCAGTTCCTGGAAGACCGACGCCAACGCCGCCAGGCCGAGCAGGCGCTAAAGGAGCTCAACGCCGGACTTGAGGCGCGCGTCGCCCAGCGCACGGCGGAACTCAGTACGGCGCTAGCGGGTCAGGCCGACGAAATCGCCGAACGTCAGCACGCCGAAGATGCGCTTCGGGAAAGCGAGAACTTTCTTAACAGCATCATCGAAAACATCCCGGACACGGTCTTCGTCAAGGAGGCCGAGACCTTGCATTTCGTGCGCTTCAACAGGGCGGCGGAGCAACTTCTCGGCTACCGGCGGGAGGAACTCCTCGGCCGCTCCGTCCATGACCTGTTTCCCGCCGACGAGGCCAATTTCTTCACGCTGAAGGATCGCGCGGTGCTGGAGTCGCGGCAAATGATCGACATACCGGAGGAGCCGGTTCATACGCGCCATGGACTTCGCGTCCTGCACACGATGAAAATCCCGATCGTCGATGTGCGCGGCGAGCCCCGGTTCCTGCTCGGCATCTCACGTGATATCACGGAGCAAAAGCGTGCCGAAGCGGAGTTGCGGCGCTATCGCGAGCACCTCGAAGACATGATTCGCGAGCGGACAGCGGAGCTGGCCGTTGCCAAGGAGCGTGCCGATGCGGCCAACCAGGCAAAGAGCGAGTTCCTGGCGCACATGAGCCACGAGCTACGCACGCCGCTCAACGGAATTCTCGGGTACGCGCAAATCCTCAAGCGCGACACGACCCTCGATCAGCACCAGCTTGACGGACTGGCAGTCATCCAGCGCAGCGGCGAACACCTGCTTACGCTCATCGACGACATCCTGGATATCGCCAAAATCGAGGCCGGGCGAATGGAACTCAATTTGTCCGACGTCCCGCTCGAACAGTTCGTCTCCTTTATCGCCGAGACGATACGGGTGAAGGCCACGGAAAAAGGCCTGGCCTTCGCTTGCGAGATGCCGCCGGATCTGCCCGCGTGTGTGCGGGTGGACGAAATACGGTTGCGCCAGGCGTTGCTCAACCTGCTCTCGAACGCGATCAGATTTACCGAGCAGGGAACCGTGCGTCTGCGCGTCGCTTTCACCCCGCCGACGCGACTATGTTTCGAAGTCCGGGACACCGGCATCGGCATAGATCAAGGGCGTCTGGAGGAAATCTTCAGTCCTTTCGAGCAGGTCAGCGAGGACCGTCATCGCTTTGGCGGTACCGGCCTCGGGCTAGCCATTAGCCGGCAACTCGTGCGCCTGATGGGAGGCGAGATCCATGTCGAAAGTCGCCGCGATATAGGCAGCACCTTTTCGATCGAGCTGGACGTCGAGGTGGTGGCGCCTTGCGCGGCTGTCGCCGCGTCCGAACGGATCGTGAGCGGCTACAAAGGGCCGCGCAAGACTATCCTGGTCGTGGATGACGTGGCGGAGAACCGCGCCGTGATGGTCGATATGCTCGGTCCGCTCGGATTCGACATGGCGGAAGCTGCTAACGGATCTGAAGCGATGGAGAAAATCGAATCCCTCCATCCTGCGCTAGTCCTGATGGATGTGGTCATGCCCGAGACTGACGGCCTCGAAGCCACGCGTCGCTTGCGCCAGATGGCCGAATTCCGGGATCTTCCGATCGTCGCGGTCTCCGCTCGCGCGTCGAGAACCGACGCGGCGCAAAGTCTGGAGGCCGGCGCAAATGCCTTTCTGGCCAAACCGATCGACTTCGGCCAGCTATTGTCCGCCGTCGCGGCGCTCCTGAATGTCGAGTGGATCGATGCAGCTTCAGAGGCACAAGTCAGTGAAGCGGGCCCATCGGCTGTACCTGCCGCCGCGCCTCTTCCCGACCACTTGAAGGCGCCCCCGCCGGAGGAAATTCAAGCGCTGCACTACCTCGCGCGACTCGGCGATATGCGTGCCATTACGCAACATGCCCAGCACTTGACCGAGCTCGACGAGCGCTATCGACCCTTCGCGGACCACCTCTGCAGGTTGGCGAAGGCTTACCAGTCCAAGTCGATTCTCAACTTCGTCGAGCAATATCTGGAAGGAGAATAACTCCGAAGATTTGCGCCGCGGAGCGGGAATCGCTTCGTCTTACGTTCTAGCAGCATCGAGCGGAATGTGAATCGAAACCATCGTGCCCGCGCCGGGCGCGGTTTCGATCGAAAGCGATCCGCCGATCAGCCGCGCGCGCTCGTTCATGCCGAGCAGGCCATATGAATAGTCGCGCCTCACGACTTGCTGGTCGAAGCCGCGGCCGTCGTCACGCACCTGCAGTAAGAGCTTCGCCGCCGTCGATACGAGCGTCACCTCGACATGTGTGGCGTCGGCATGCCGCGCGACGTTCGTCAGCGACGCCTGTGCGATGCGGAACAGGGCCGTCGCATGAGCGTCGGACAGCGCCGGGTCGCCGCCTTCGATACGCAATTCACACGCAATCGCATGGCGGCGGTTGAACTCCTCGACAAGCCATTCGAGCGCGGACACGATGCCGAAGTTGAGCGCGGCGGGCCGCAAATGGCTCGCGACATTGCGCACCATCGAGATCGTGCCTTCGACCAGTTGACGCATATCATCGGCTTTTTTCGACGCTTCCGCGTCGTGCGTTATGCGCATCTTGAGCAGCGACACGTCCATCTTGAGCGCAGTCAGCAATTGGCCCAGTTCGTCGTGAATCTCCATCGCAATGCGCTTTCTCTCCTCCTCGCGAATCGCCTCCATATACGCGGACAGTTCGCGCTGCTGCTCGCGCGATTCGACGAGTTCCTGTTCCATCTGCTTGCGGCCCGTAATGTCGTTCAGGCCGACATAGATCGCGGGAGAATCGTCGTAAGTCGCGACGCGCGCCGTCGCCATCGCCCAGAACCGTGTATCGTCCGCGCGCCGGAACTGTATCTCCCTATCGCGCAAGCTGCCCTCCGCGCGCAGATGCTCGATCACACGCTCGCGCTCCCCCCGGTCGGCGTAGAAATCCGCGATATTGACGGACACGTGTTCGTCCATGCCGAAGAGTTCACGCAGCGGCTGATTCGTGTACAGGATGTGCCCATCAGGCATCGACGTGATGCACAGCGGCACCGGGCTCGTTTCGACAATCGCGCGAAAGCGCGCCTCGCTTGCCTGCAAGCACGCGTTGGCGCGCGCGAGTTCTTCCGTACGCAACGCGACACGCCGCTCGAGATCGTCGCGCGCTTGCGATAACGCAGCCTCCGTTTCCTTGCGCATCGCGACTTCCGCCAGCAGTTGCCGGTTTTGCGCGAGAACCTGCTTGTGCATCACCCGCAATTCGAGATGCACGCCGACGCGCGCGACCATCTCGTCGACGCGCAACGGCTTGGTCACATAGTCGACGCCACCGGCCAGAAAACCTTCGACGCGGTCCTCGTTGCCGGTCAGCGATGTCATGAACAGGACGGGAATATCGCGGGTGCGCTCATCGAGCTTGAGGCGTCGACAGGTCTCGAAGCCGTCGATGCCCGGCATCTTCACGTCGAGCAGGATCACATCGGGCTGAGAGAAGACCGCGCGCTCCAACGCTTCGATACCGTCGAGCGCCACCAGCACGCGAATGCCTCGCGCTTCGAGACTGTCGACGACTACGCCGAGATTGCCCGGCGTATCGTCGACTATCAGAATGGTGCCGGTCTGCGCAACCGGGGTGGCGAAATGGCTCATGATGCGGTGTTCCCTTTGAGAGACCGCTCAACGAGTTGCAGGGTGTCCTATTCTGCACTCGATGCCAGAGCCTGGTCCATCACGCGCTCACCGGCTTTGGAACGACCGATGAAACAGCCGCGCCGCGGCCTCACTGCCGCTGCACGCCGCTCGCACGATTTTCTCCGCTCTTCCGGGCTTTTAGCTGCGTTGCGGTTCGCTATTCCGCCAGCCCGCCGACCACGGCGAGCCGCCGGACTGCGCGAGGCTCGGTCAGTTCGTCGATCAGGTCGGCTACTTCGCACAGCGCGCGAAACTCATACTCGTTGATCTGCTCCGCGTGATTGCGACGCAATTCGCGCATCGTTTCGCCCAGCCGTTTGAGCGCGGCAGGCGTGCTGTCGAGCAGCGGCCAGCAGTGCATCAAATATGCGAGCGATTTCACGCTGCGCGCCTCGCACCACGTGTCGAACAGTCGTAGACATATCGAGTCGATCTGTTCGACGACGTTCTCCCGCTCCGACAGATAGCCCATCATGACCCATCAATTCGACATTGCATTCCGATACGTCATCATCTATGAGCGGAAGTTGTGTCGCATTCAGCGCAGGCTGGAAAACCACGGTTAGAGATCCTGATTCGCGTGTCAGGAAACCCTGAGTGACGATGAGGCGACAGCCGGCCGGCATTGCGAGCATCGCTCCGGTTTGGTTAGGCGCCCTCACCGCCCGCGATCGCTTTAAGCCGGCGATAAAGCGTGCGCTCGCTCAAACCCAATTGCGCGGCAAGCTCACTGCGTTTCCCGCGGAATTGCGCCGCCGCGCTCGCGAGCTCCGCATCGGTGAGCTTGCGCGGCAGGCCCGGACCCACGGCCAGCGATTCCTTCGCCGCGCCGGAAGTCTTATCGCGGACCGCCTCCGGCAAGTGTTCCGGGCGGATCACACCACCGTCGGCGAGCAGGTTGGCGCGCTCGAGCACGTTGCGCAATTCGCGGATGTTGCCGGGCCACGCATAGGCACGCAACAGCGCCAACGCCTCCGCCGAAATCGACGCCTTATGCGACGACCCGCTTCGCGTCGACGCAATGCGCGTCAGGATCGAATCCGCGAGCAGCGCGATGTCGTCGACACGCTCGCGCACCGCGGGCAAATGAATCGGAAACGCACTGATCCGGAAATACAGATCAGCGCGGAACTGGCCGTCCGCGACCATCCGCTCGAGCGGCTTGTGCGTGGCCGCGACGAGCCGGAAGTCGGCACGCAGCATATCGGTACTGCCCACGCGCCTGAAGGTGCCCGTTTCGATCAGCCGCAACAGCTTCACCTGAATGGATAGCGGCACGTCGCCGATTTCATCGAGAAACAGCGTGCCGCCCTGCGCGGTTTCGACGAGGCCCTGCTTCCGGCTCGTCGCGCCGGTGAACGCGCCCTTCTCGAAGCCGAACAACTCGCTTTCGAACAGCGTCTCGGTAATGCCCGAGCAATCCACGACGACGAACGGCCCCTGAGCGCGGCTGCTCGCCTCATGCAGCGCATGCGCGAACAGCTCCTTGCCGGTGCCCGATTCGCCGAGCAGCAGAACGGGCAGCATCGAAGGCGCGACGCGCTGCAAAGCAGAAATCGCCTCGTTGAACGCCGGCGCGCGCCCGACCAGACCTTCGGAGCTTGGCCGCGCGGACGCGCTCCTGACCGTGGCGAGACGCTCGACATAGGCGACGATGCGCGCGTGGCGGTCGAAGATCGGCCGCAACTCGACGTCGACGTGCTCCGGGCCTCTCGGTGTGTGATGGATATGCAGCACGCGATCCGCGCTGCGATTTTCCGTCGCGCGTTTCATCGGGCAGTGCTCGCCCGCCTGATCGCACGGCACGTCGTAGTGATGCGAAACCTGATAACAGCGGCGGCCGATGTGCGCCTGGCCCTCGACGCCGAACTGGCGCTGATAGGCGCTGTTCGCGGCCAGAATCTGATAGTGCGGATCGAGCACGATCGCCGGTTGCGGATCGTGCTCCAGATATGACACGAGCGTGCTCACGTCGGGTACCACCGTGGGCACGCCGTCAGACGCGCCAGGGGATTGCGACGGAAGCTCGGTCGAAGGGGGCGGCGCAATGTCGGGCGGGATCATCGTGATTACTCCTTGGCTGCCGCACTATACGCCGGAACTGCCATTTCTGCCACGACTGCCAAATGGCAGTGACTCTTTGCCACGGGTGAGGCCGAGCGTCGTGCAGACGCCTCTTCAATTCGCCATATCGCGCGCGATAAACCTCTAAAAATCAGTGCGTTACAACCGAGGGCCGTGACGCTGCGGCTTGGTGGCACGACTCCTGCATTGGTGGGCGCCTCGGACTGGCTTAGTCCGCTATCGTGAGGAACCCACCGAAATGGCAACCGGCAAGCTCGCCGTCGAGGGCTTCTTCGATCCTGCGACATCGACCGTCAGCTATCTGCTGATGGATGCAGGCACGAGGAATTGCGCATTGATCGACACCGTGCTCGACTACGACCCGAAGTCGGGACGCACCTGCACCGCAACCGCGGATCGCCTCGCCGCGCGCGTGGAGTCGCTCGGCGCGCGCGTGCAATGGATACTCGAAACCCACGTGCACGCCGATCACCTGTCGGCCGCGCCCTATCTGAAAGCGCGGCTCGGCGGTCAGATCGCAATCGGCGCGCAGGTGACGCGCGTGCAAGCCGTGTTCGGCAAGCTGTTCAACGCGGGTCCCGGGTTTCGCACCGATGGCTCGCAGTTCGATCGCCTGTTCGACAACGACGAGACGTTCAACGTCGGCGATCTGTCCGTGCGCGTGATGCACACGCCAGGCCACACGCCCGCCTGCGTGACCTATGTCGCGAGCGACGGCAGCGAAGAAGCCGCGTTCGTCGGCGACACGCTGTTCACGCCCGACTACGGCACCGCGCGCTGCGATTTTCCGGGCGGCGATGCGTCAGCGCTGTATCGCTCGATTCAGCGCATCCTCGGTCTCGCGCCGCAAACCCGCCTGTATCTGTGCCACGACTACCAGCCGGGCGGCCGGCCGCTGCTGTTCGAGACCACGGTGGCCGAGCAGCGCGAGCAGAACATCCACGTCCGCGACGGCATCGACGAAGCGTCGTTCATCGCGATGCGCACGGCCCGCGACGCCACGCTCACGATGCCCACGCTGATCCTGCCGTCGGTGCAGGTCAACATGCGAGCGGGCCACCTGCCGCCGCCCGAAAGCGATGGCGTGTCGTACATCAAGGTACCGGTCGATGCGCTGTGAGCGCGGCGGCCTGGAACAAACAAGAGGACCCTACATGCGCAACACGAAACTCACGGACCCTTCGAACCCAGCGGCCGACACGCTCGCCGCCGCATCGCAACGGATGCGGCCGACGCACCGGCACGACGTGGTGATCGTCGGCGCCGGCGCGGCCGGTATCGCAACGGCGTCGAGCCTGCTTGCGCGCAGTCCCGATCTCGACATCGCGGTCATCGATCCCGCCGACACGCACTATTACCAGCCGGGCTGGACGATGGTAGGCGCCGGCGTATTCCACCCGGAAACGACGGCACGTCCGATTTCCAGCGTGCTGCCCGCGAACGTGAAGTGGATCAAGGCTGCCGTCACGCACTTCGAGCCGGCGCAAAACCTCGTGATTCTCGACGGCTCGCGCGCCGTCGAATACCGCCAGCTGGTGGTGTGCCCCGGCCTCAAACTCGACTGGAACGCGATCGACGGCCTCGTCGACACGCTCGGGCGCAACGGCGTCACGTCCAATTACCGCTACGACCTCGCGCCGTACACGTGGAAGGTGACGCAGCAGCTCGAAACGGGTCGAGCCATTTTCACGCAGCCGCCGATGCCGATCAAATGCGCCGGCGCGCCGCAGAAAGCGATGTATCTCGCGTGCGATCACTGGCGCCGCAGCGGGCGGCTGCAACATATCGGCGTCGAATTCCGCAATGCCGGCGCGGCGCTGTTCGGTGTCGCCGACTACGTGCCCGCGTTGATGCAGTACGTCGAACGTTACGGCATCGCGCTGAACTTCGGCTCCACGCTGAGTGCGGTCGATGGCGACGCAAAGATGGCGAGATTCACGCATACGCTAGCCGACGGCAGCAAGGAAACCTTCGAGACCGGCTTCGACATGCTGCACGCCGTGCCGCCGCAAAAGGCGCCCGACTTCATCCGCGACAGCGCGCTCGCGGATGCGTCCGGCTGGCTCGACGTCGATCAGGCCACGTTGCGGCACAAGCGCCACGAAAACATCTTCGGACTCGGCGATGCGACCAACACGTCCAACGCGAAGACCGCCGCCGCCGCGCGCAAGCAGGCGCCGGTCGTCGCGCACAACGTGCTCGCCTCGCTGGGCGCGGCGAGCGGCGTCGCGATCTACGACGGCTACGGCTCCTGCCCGCTCACCGTCGAGCGCGGAAAGATCGTGCTCGCCGAGTTTCTGTATGGCGGCAAGGTCGCGCCGACGTTTCCGGCGTGGCTCATCGACGGCAAAAAGCCATCGCGGCTCGCGTGGCTGCTGAAAGAGCGAATCCTGCCGCCGCTCTACTGGCGCGGCATGCTGAAGGGACGCGAATGGCTCGCTAATCCGCAACTGGCGGACTGAGCGCCGGCACGCACTGCTCACGGGGTCTTCGATGCTGCTGTCTCTCGTTCTCGGCGCGCTGGTGGGCGCCACTCTCGGACTGACCGGCGCCGGCGGCGGCATTCTTGCCGTGCCCGCGCTCGTGTTCGGCATGGGCTGGCCGCTGCAGCAGGCCACGCCGGTCGCGCTCGTCGCGGTGGCCGGCAGCGCAGCGGTGGGCGCGCTCGAGGCGTTCCGCAAGCGGCTCGTCCGCTATCGCGCCGCGCTGCTGATGGCCGCCGCGGGGGTGCCCGCCACCGCCGCCGGCGCGCGCCTCGCGCATGCGTTGCCGCAACGCGTGTTGCTCGCGCTGTTCGCCGCGGTGATGCTGGTCGTCGCGTTCCGGCTGCTGCGTCAGACGCGCGCGCGCCGCGCGTCGCGCGAGCCGCAATCGTCGATGTGCGTCGCGCATGTCGACCCGGCGACCGGCCGTTTTCGCTGGACCTGGCCGACCGCAGCCGCACTCGCGGCCACCGGTTCGCTGACCGGATTGATGACCGGTATGCTCGGTGTCGGCGGCGGCTTCATCATCGTGCCGATGATGCGCAAGCTGACTGACGTGTCGATGCACGGCATCGTCGCGACTTCGCTGATGGTGATCGCGCTCGTCGGCAGTAGCGGCGTTCTCGCGACGGCCACGCACGGCGCAACACTTCCACTCGAAGTCGCGTTGTGGTTCACTGGCGCCACCGCCGCCGGAATGCTCAGCGGACGGCTCGCGTCGCATCACATTGCCGCCCATCATGTGCAGTTGGGCTTTGCGAGCATCCTCGTGTGCGTGGCGCTCGGCCTGCTGGTCAAAGCGGCGCTGATGTAAGCGCTGCCGCAACCCACCCAACAATCAAACAGAGCGAACGATGATAGATTTCGACCATTTCACCCCGATCGCCTCCCTGTGCGGAGGCCTGCTGATCGGCGTCGCGGCTGCGGCGATGGTGCTTTTGCTGGGCCGCATCGCCGGAATCAGCGGGATAGTCGGCGGCCTGCTGCGCTGGACGAAGCGCGACGGCGCATGGCGCGTCGCCTTCGTTGCCGGGCTGATCGTTGCGGCGCTAATCGCGCGCGCGGTCGATGCGCCCGTCGCGATCACCGTCGACGCATCGTGGCCCGCCGTGATCGCGGCCGGCTTGCTGGTCGGCATCGGCACCCGCTACGGCAGCGGCTGCACGAGCGGACACGGCGTGTGCGGCATTTCACGCGGCGCCACGCGCTCGCTCGTCGCGACGGCGACGTTCATGGCGGCCGGCTTCGTCACCGTCTATATCATTCGACATCTTCTCGGAGCCTAAGATGGCAACAGCTGTTTCATTCCTATGCGGGCTGCTGTTCGGCATCGGCCTGCTGTTGTCGGGCATGGCCAACCCTGCGAAAGTGCAGGGCTTCCTCGATATCGCCGGACGCTGGGACCCGTCGCTCGCGTTCGTGATGATGGGCGCGGTGGCCGTCGCGGCAATCGGTTTCGCGATCGCCAAGCGCCGCGACAAGTCGCTGCTCGGATCGCCGATGCGGATTCCCGCGTCGACCCACGTCACGGCAAGACTGGTGCTGGGCAGTGCCGCGTTCGGCGTCGGTTGGGGAATTGCCGGGTTCTGTCCAGGCCCCGCGCTCGTCGCGCTCGGGCTCGGGTCGGCCAAAGCGTGGGTGTTCGTGGCCGCGATGATCGCGGGAATGGCCATCTTCGAGTTATTCGAACGGCGCAGACAGACGGCCTTGGCGACGGGTTCTTAACCTGAGCTTAAGGCGCGGCAGTGTACGATCTGTTTCACCAGAAACCAACTCACAGGCGCCCCCTATGCAAGTCTCGACTGAACACCGCTATGACATCGTTGCACGTTTGCTCCATTGGCTCGTCGTCGGGCTGGTTGCCGCGCAGTTCGTGATCGGCTGGACGATGCCGGACGTGCACCGCGATACGGTGCCGGACGGTGAAATCGCCTGGCACCTTGGCGTCGGCACCGCATTGCTCGCCGCGATGGTGTTGCGGGTGCTGTGGCGCGTGACTCACCCGTCGCCGCCGGACAATCTGCCGCCGCTGTTTCGCGTCGCTTCAAAAGTCACCCACCTTGCGCTGTACGTGCTGCTCGTGCTGGTGCCGCTGCTCGGCTGGATCAACGCTTCGTCGCGCACGTGGACGGTCCGCCTCGGCGGCCTTGTTTCGTTACCCTCACTGTCGGCACCGGGCTCCTCGTTCGGGCATGCGATGGGCGATGTGCACGGCGTTCTCGCGTGGGTGCTGTTCGGTGTCATCTGCCTGCATATCGCTGCGGCAATGTTTCATCAGTTCGTCGCCGGCGACCGCGTTCTACAGCGCATGAAGATCTAGCGATCGCGTATAGCCAAAGCCGCGGGAACTCAACAAGGTCCCTCTCGGTCTCCCGCCTTGCGCGTTCAAGCGCATGCGCGGGAATAAATCGGCGTGCGCGCTCGTTCTGGAGTCTGGAGAAAGCGCTCCGCGCAGGCAAGCATCAACCGCAACGCGGCATCAGCTTGCCCCACTACGCCGATGTAAATGCGACGCCGGTCATGCCGAGCGCGAAGTGCGATGCTGTCGCCCAGTTTCCGCAGTGGGCAGGGGTTCGTGCGCGCTGCGCATGACCGAATGCGGAACTGGCCGTCGGGGAGACGGACATGTCAAAGGCATTTGCAGGCGATGATGCCGCCCATCGGCTGACGGGTCGGATCTGGATGCTGGCGCTCGCCGTGCTGTGCCTGGTGGTTGCTCCCGTCGTTCGAGCGCTGCCTATATTCGCCCGTCAAACAGGGCAAAGCTGCGTCGCGTGTCACGCGGGCGGACAGTTTCCTGAACTGACGCCGTACGGCCGAATGTTCAAGCTCAATGGCTATACCTTCGGCGAACGTACGGTTCCAATCGCCGTGATGGCGATGCTCGACATGACCAGGACGAGGCTCAACCACGATGCCAGCGGCAATATCGTGTCGCCCAAAGACGGTCTGCCGATATTCGATTCAGCCAGCATCTTCCTCGCCGGCAAGATCACCGACAGGATCGGTGCGTTCACGCAATTCACCTACTCGAACTACGACCATCAGGGAAGCGACGGACACTGGATCGGCCACTGGGCATCGGACAACATGGATTTCCGTTATGTGGACAGGATCATCGGGAACGCCAGCGACCTGATTCTCGGCACCACCCTGCACAACAATCCGACCGTGCAGGATGTGTGGAACAGTTCTCCGGCATGGAGTTACCCGTACATTTCCTCTTCGATCAGCACGGTCGGCTCACCCCAGTTTCTGCCGATCCTCGAAGGCACGCTCGCGCAGCAGGTCGTGGGTGCGGGCGGCTACCTGTACTGGAACCGGACAGTCTATGCGGAGGTGTCGCTGTATAGCACCGCTGATGGCATCTGGTCGTTCATGAGCAAGGGCAACAAGGCCGGCGACCCCAACCACCCGCAGATCTATCTGAAGGGTCAAAATCCGTACTGGCGTCTGGCCCTGACTCATGAGTGGGGTCCGCACAACGTCATGGTGGGGACCTTCGGCATCAATGCGAACGTCTATCCGAACGACGCGAACTCGATGCCGATCTTCACCCAGGGCGTCACCCGCTATCGCGACATCGGCGTGGATGCGCAGTATCAGTACATCCTCGAGCCGAACACCGTAACCGCACAGGCGCGCTATATCCATGAAAACATCAGCGACCCGAATAACTTCGTGTTTGGCAACAGCCAGTCAGCGAATCTGAATTCCTTACGCCTGAAAGCCTCGTACATCTATCAGGCCAAATATGGCGTGAGCCTTTCGTTCTTCAACGTGACCGGCACCACGGATAGCGTGGCGTACGCCGGCAGCGCGAACTCGTCGCCGGCCACGCAAGGGTGGATGCCCGAGATCTTCTGGATTCCTGTGCAGAACATCCGCGTCGGTCTTCAATACACGCATTTCACCAAATACCTCGGCGCCCGGTCGAATTACGACGGCCATGGACGCAATGCAAGCGACAACGACACGCTGTTTCTATACCTCTGGGCCGCGTACTGGTGACGGTATCGGCTCACGTTTTTTAGAAGGCCCATCGATGAAACATCCCGCGCATTCCATTGAGGATTCAACGTGCCGCTGGCCACGCGCGCGATTGATCCTCGTCGCGCTATCGCTCGGCGCAACCGGCTGCCACAACCTGGAGCAGTCCAGACAGATCGACAATCCCGCCGTCGCCGGAAGGACGATCGCATTGCAGGTGTGTTCGAATTGCCATAGCGTAAATGGAGTTTCGGTATCTCCCACGTTTCCGAAACTCGCGGGCCAACCACGGGAATACCTCGTCAATCAGCTAACGGATTTCAAGGCTCATGTGCGAAGCGACCCGAATGCCAGAAGATTCATGTGGGGCTTCACGCATCTGAGTGAAACGCAAATCGAGCAACTCGCCGCGTACTTCTCCAGCCAGCCGCCTCCGGTACCACGAGCGACGGCCGATCATCGGCTCATCGATTCGGGCAGGACGATCTTTTTGTTGGGCATTCCGGACAAAGGCGTACCGGCATGCAGTACCTGTCACGGCCAGCATGGAGAAGGGACAGGGGGATTTCCTCGCCTCGCCGGACAGTACGCGGATTACGTTGAAAAACAGATCCTGGTGTTCCGGAGCGCCGGGCTACGCCCGCGTGGCGAAGTGATGAAGACTATCTCCGACAACTTGTCGGATCGGGACATTCGAGCCGTTGCTGCCTTCATGGAGGCTTTTCCCGCAGAGGCTGAGGCGGCGGCCGATCCCGCTGTGGACCGCTAAACGGGCAGTCTTGCCATCGGGCTTATCGGCCAGTACGCGCCCGTCCGGTCGGAAACCAGCGCGGAAGCATGCCGACCAAGACGTCGTCTTTAAGGAGGACATGATGAACAATAGCCGCGAATGCGTGGAACCCCGCAAGCCACATAATGGCGTCGCCGAGCCATGTGTGAAGCGATGAGATGGCTGAGCCTGCTGCATGCGATGTACTGAGTAAAGACGGAATCTCGTGACCACCGATGAGCGTCAGAGGATGCCCTTCGAGCCACGCGCCCGAGATGGCGGTAAGCGCTAGGGCGAGGAGAAGCAGATACAGCAACCACTGAACGGTTGTTGCCAGAACAGCCATCCAGCGAGACATCGGAGGTGTCTCAGGATGGGTGTCGAACGCCCGCCACAGCAGGCGGATGAGGGTGAGCGCGAACACGCATAGACCCAAGGTCTCGTGCAATTGCCGGTCGAAATCGTGCGCCGCAGAATAAACGCGCTGCTCATGTCCGCCGGGCCCATACATGAACGTTACGAGCACGACTATCGCCGTGCACCAGTGAAGGAATTGGGCAATCGAACCGTAGCTGGTGGCAGAGCTTTTCACAATAGCGTCTCCCCTATCCGACCTTCGACGAATGCCAGGCACTAGCACAGGCCGTACGCTGGCATGCTGGATTCGAGAATGGATTCTACGCTCAAACTCTGAGCGTTTTTCTCTGGTGACTGTTGAACGCTCTCCGTCGAACGGCCGGTCGTCGAAACTACGGCCGAAGCAGCTTGATTCTCAAGTTCTTCGTCTCGCTGCCGATACCTTCACTGAGGAGACAATAGCCCGGTTACCGCGCGCAATAACCGGTAAAAGATGCTGACGCACAGCCATGCCGCCGTCGAGTATCAATGTTCTGCACTCACGCGCGCTGATTCTGAATCGATGCAATATATTTCAAGCTTCGGCATCGCTGGCGTCATAGGCCGGTGGAGGCGGCGACATGGCGTCGACCGGCAACTGATCATCACCGTCGCACTGGTGTTGACCGGCCTCGTCATTTTCGCTGTCGGCATTGGTTACACGCTGATATGGCACGAGCGGTCCGTTGCAGAGCGCATTCACGCGCTGCGTGCCCGCGATGACATCGAGACGCTGCAAGCAGTGCATATTCAGGCGAACGCCGACTTCCTGGTGGGGCTCGACAGTGCACGGGTGGCATCCTTCGCGTGGCCGGTGCAGCGTGTCGTGCTGGCCGCCACCTGCTTCGACCGGCTGGAACAAAGTTACGCGAGCGACCCGCGAAGCCAACTGGCGGTACGGCGTCTGCGCGGTGAGACGGCCGGCTGGGCGTGGCTTCTGGCCGACATCGCGGTACGTGCGCACGTCGCGGATGGCCACGCCTCGGTGGACAGCCCCGAGCTGCTCGCAGCGAACCGCATGCTGGCGAACATCGTCACCGAGCTGGTGACCCTCCGCGACGCGCAGACCGCTTCCCTGAGGGCTGCATCCGACAGCGCGACGCGCCACCTGGTGATAGAACGGACCGTGCTTGCGACCACGGCGCTGGCGGCCTGTTTTCTCTTTTGCTATGCATTGATTGCTCACTATCGCGCCCGTCTCGCGCGGCAAAGCGCGCGCGTCATCGCATCAGAAAGCGAGCGCCGGTTCCGTCAGTACTTCGATCATCATCCACTGCCGATGTTGATTTTCGACGTCGAGACGCTATCGATTCTCGCTGCGAACCGCGCCGCCGCATCCCAGTACGGACGCACGCGCCGTCAGCTATGCTCGCTCGACATGGCCGCCCTGTATGCGCAAGCCGACCTGCCGTCATTTCTGCGCGATCTGCACGCGCAGCTGGCTGCGGCCACCACCAGCGGCTCGGCCGGTGTATGCCGGCATCGGCACAGCGACGGCACGCCCGTCTACGTCGAACTGTCGTACCACTTCCTCACCTATGGCCGTCATCGAGCGTGCTTCATCACGGCCGTCGACGTCACGGAGCGAAAGAATGCCGAGCTCGCGCTATTGCTGCGAAGCCGTGCACTCGACGCGATCGGCAACGGCGTGCTCATCACGCGACCCGATCCGAGCGGCGACGTGGTCGAATACGCGAACCCGGCATTCGAGAAAATAACTGGCTATGCGCGCCCGCAGAACGCAGGCGATCACTCAGCGCGGCCGGAAACACCCGGATTGTGGCAACAGATCGGTACGGCGATTGCCGGGAAACGCGAGGCCACCACGCTGACGAAAAGCCGTCGCGCGAACGGAACGGAGTTCTGGTATCAGCTCTACGTTGCGCAGGTAAGCGACGAGTCGGAAAAGGTTACGCATCACATCAGCGTGGTGAGCGACCTGACGGAGCTCATCGAGTCGCGCGATCTGCTGGTCAGGCAGGCGCGCCGCGATGCGCTGACGGACTTGCCGAACCGCGTGACGCTGCGTGAATTGATCGACACGGCGATCTTCGAGGGTCACGAGTTCGCGCTGCTGTTCATCGACCTCGATCATTTCAAGGACATCAACGACAGCCTGGGCCACGGCGCCGGCGATCGCCTGTTGCAGGAAGTTGCGCGGCGGCTGTCGGCCTCGGTCGGATCGGATGGCGTGGTCACCCGCTATGGCGGCGACGAGTTCGTGACGATGCTGAAGGGTTCAACCGGCGATGCCGAACTCTGCGCGCTGTTGGCGCGCGTGACGCAAACGCTGAACGAGCCGGTGCAAATCGACGACATGCAACTGCGGGTCCGGATGAGCGTTGGGGTCAGCTGCTATCCGCAGGACGGCACAGACTGCGAAACCCTGCTGAAACACGCCGACCTCGCGATGTATCGCGTCAAGGCAGGCGGGCGTAACGGCGTCGAGCGATTTGCGCCTTCCCTCGCACATGAAGCGGCTCAGCGCATCGCTCTATCCCACAAGCTGCGCAATGCCGTCGAGCAGAACGGCTTCGAGCTGGTGTACCAGCCGCAAGTGGACATACGCAGTTACCGGCTGAGCGGAGTCGAGGCGCTGATCCGATGGCACGACGCGGACTTCGGCACGGTCAGCCCGACGACGTTCATTCCCTTGGCCGAAGACATCGGTTTGATCGCGCCAATCGGAGAATGGGTGCTGCAAACTGCCTGTGTACAGGCAAAGCGCTGGGAAGAAGTGCTGCCGTGGCTGCGCATGTCGGTCAACGTGTCGCCGAGCCAGCTTACGTCGAGTGATTTCGGCGCCGTCGTGCGCCGTGCTCTGGCCGCGTCGCAATTGGCCGCGGACCGGCTGGAACTGGAGATTACCGAAGGAGGTCTGGTTGCCCCAGGCGCCCTGCCCACGCTGCGCGCGCTGCACGACATTGGCGTGTCCATAGCGATCGACGACTTTGGCGCCGGTTACTCGAGCCTGGCTTATCTGCGCAGCTTCCACGCCGACCGTCTGAAGATCGACATGTCGTTCATCCGCGGCATTGGCAGCAGTCGTGCGGATGAGACGATCATCGGTGCGATCATCGCACTTGCCCGCAACCTGCGTTTCGAAGTCGTCGCGGAAGGCGTCGAACGAGCGGAGCAACTGGCTTTTCTTGCCGAGGCCGGCTGCGAGATCGTTCAGGGATACTACTTCGCCGCGCCACTGCCAGCGGCGAATGTTCCAGCCTACGCGGCGAGTCTGCTCGGCGAGTCGCACGAGTTGCAGAACACCGCGTCGTGAGAGCCCCGCACGCGACGGCTTCACTTCGGCTTTGCGACGCCAAAGAGCGGCGCCTCGCCGCTCTTTGGCGTCGCCTTTAGCGCGGATCCGACAGCGTCTGATTGAGCGTCTGCCCAGCGATGATCACGTTCTGCAACGTGATGTCGTGCCCGTTGTAGAGGTAGATCGGTCCCGGCGTGCTGGCGCTAGCAGGCCCCGCGGCAGCGGGCGTGCCGAAATCACAGTTGGAAATCGTCACTCCGGTGATTGCCGGGACGGTCGGCGCAGGCGCCGGACCGTTGTAGTCGAACGCGACTGGACCTTGTGCAACGATGGCCTGGAAACACGAATAGTTGCATGACAAGTCTGGAAGAGTAAGGACAAGATCAGCGGCAGTTACACATGGTGAATGCCCTTACTGAATGTCTCCTGCATACCCAAGACGCGGCAGGAAGTAGCTGGCGGCATTCAGAGGATTCGCGTCTTTTGGAATTTCGCGCCAGACGGTTCGACTAGAATGATTTCGACGCGCGGCTCCGCATTCGATGCACCACACCCGTCAACAGGTATCGCGATGAACAGCGGCAGGCTCGTATTACATGCGCGATGGCATCGCTTGCAGCGCGACGCGCGCGCCTCGTCGCCGCAGTCCGCTGTCACTGGGCGCAGCGCTTTGCAGCCAGACGATCGATGAAACCGCGATCCGCCGACTGCACTGCTGTCCTGATGATCGCGTCGTGCGTTGCGGCCATCATGCAGACCTCGCCCGCAGCGGCACAGGCATGGCGCGATGTCGCGCCTCAACCCGCCCCGCAGGCGCCGCGAAGCGCGCCGCCGCCCTCCTCCCCGGAAAGCCAGGCGGACTCCGCACGGATCGCAGTCGAGCGGCTTGCCGGGCTCGTCTTCGAACCGGCCGGTGAGCACGCGACGGCATCACCGACGCAGCAACAACGCATCGTCGCGCAAGGACTGCCCGTACTCGACGACGCGTTCCTGCAGAGCTTCGCCACGGACCTGGACAAGCCGCTGACTTTCGGCCGCCTCGCCGAAATTCGCCGCGCGGTGGTCGCGCGGTATCGGGCGGCGGGAAAGCCGCTCGTCGACGTCTACGTGCCGGAACAGGACGTCAGCTCGGGGGTCGTGCGTATCGCCGTTGCGGAATTCAAGCTCGGGCGGGTTCATGCCAGCGGCAACAGCTACTTTTCGAGCAGGCTTCTCGAACGTGAAATGCCGCTCGAACCCGGCGCGCCGATCCCGCAAGCGACGGTCTCGAAGGGACTCGCTGTGCTGAACGCGAATCCTTATCGACGGGTCGATGCTGTGTTTGCACCCGGTGAAGCAGCGGAGACGACCGACGTCGTGCTGCAAACCGAAGACCGTCTGCCGTTTCGGGTCAGCGCGGGTTACGACAATGAAGGCGTGCCGGACCTCGGCCGTGACCGGTTCTTTGCGGGCATCGGCTACGGCAACCTGTTCGGGCTCGATCAGCAGATCGCCTATCAATTCACGGCCAGCAACGATTTTTTCAGCGGCAATCCGGATATCGAAGGCCGCCCGAACCGCGCCCGCTTCACCGCGCACGCGCTGAACTACGCAGCGCCGCTGCCCTGGCTCGACACGATCGAGTTGTTCGGCGTGTACGCGCAGAGCACGCCCCGCCTGCCCGACACGTATGGGCAAACGGGCATTTCCGCGCAGCTTAGCTTCCGTTATGACTTGCGATTGCCGACCATCACGGACACGACCCAGCTCGTCCAGATCGGATACGACTTCAAGCGGAGCAACAACGATCTGGAATTCGGCGGCTCCCAGGTTTTCAACTCGAACACGCACATCCATCAGTTCGTGTTGGCTTACAACATCAGCAAACCGACCGAGGCGGGCACGGCGCATGCCGCGGCGACACTCGTCGCCAGTCCGGGTGGATGGGATGGCAGCAACCAGGACGCGGCATTCAACGCCGCGCGGCAGGGCGCGACGGCCCGCTACATCTATATGCAGTTGACTGCGTCGCGCGCCACCGCGCTTGGGGCGGGCTTCACACTGGTCACGAACGGAACGTTGCAGTGGACGCCGAACACGTTATTGCCGAGCGAGGAGATGGGGCTCGGCGGGGAGTCCAGTGTGCGAGGCTACGACCCGTACGTGACGCTCGGCGATCGCGGCTGGAACATCCAGACCGAGGTGCGCACGCCTGCGATCGCTCTCGGCGCGAGCAATGCAGTCGTGCAACCCTTTGTGTTTTTCGATGCCGGCCGCGTATGGACCACCATCGATCAGCCAGCGGAGAACAACCCCGGTCTGCTCGCGGGCGTCGGCGCGGGCGTGCGCTTCCAATGGTCGAGATTCGTCGATTTTCGCTGCACCTACGGCGCGCCATTACGCTCGGCGACGCCGAATGGTTCGAAGGCACCTATCGTGCTCTTGTACGTGTCGCTCGGAACATGAGCCATCGACACGTCATCTCCCGACAGTCGACGATGCCTGAGCGCTAGTCTCACTGCGCGCCCCGTTGCTCGTCGGCGCGGCCTTCGTCTAGCCGTTTCGCCCCTTCCACGCTTTCAATCGGATGACCCGCGGCGCCGAAGCCGCGCTCGATGTCCGTCGCGATGCCTCGGCCAGCCGGCGCGTCGAGTGCCGGCGGGCCGTCGTCCGGAAGCGACGGCGCCACGTCCGCGACGCCACGCGAAGCGCGCCGCTTAGCCGGCTTCGCATCGAACCACGCGACGTCGCGGCGCAAGCCGACCACGTAGGCACGCCAGCCCCGCGGATGGTCACTGAACAGGGACGCGCGCACGGATGCAGCCAGCCCGTCCCGGTCGAGCGGGTTGTCAAGCAACTGTTGCGGCCACAGGCAGAAGGCGTGAAGCGCACGGGTTCTGAACGCGTCCACGGGCATATCGGGGCGCAGCTGCGCGAGCAGCGGCTCGTCATCGAGAATCGGGTATCGCGCGATCAGCTCGCCAATGGTTGCCGCGCCCGGCGCCATATCGTCGAGCCGAACGATCAATTGCATCACGCGCCCCAGATGAAGCAGCAGCGCGCGCCTTTCGAGTGCGTCTTCCATGATTTGCGGTGCCTTCGATCAAGACAGTCGAATCGCATCCGGTCAATCGCGTCGTCCTGTTGGCCGCTGTCCGACCGGCGTTCCACTTACAAGCCTACGGCGCCTCGCCGCGCGGATGTTGATCCGGGTCAATGCGTGCATCGGGTCGGCGTCACGCGCGGTTCTTCTCTTCGATGTGGGGCTGGCGATCCGTCACCAGCGATAGCTCGGTCAGAAGTCCAGCCAGCGCCTCGAGCAGATCGTCGAGCGACACGATGCCGGTAAGCGCGCCAGCGCTGTCCACGACCGGCAGGCGCCGCACGCCGTTCAGACGCATGCGCGAGGCGGCAAGCCAGAGATCGTCCCCCTCGGCGACGAGCGCGGGCGGTGACGACATCACGTCGTTCACGAAGATCTTCTCGGGGTTGGCCTGCCTGGCCACGATCGCCAGCACGATGTCGCGATCGGTCAGCATCCCGACAGGCACGCTGTGTCCGCCGATCGTCTCCACCACCACGAGGTCGCCGACATGCTGTTCGCGCATCAGCTGCGCGGCCTCGAGAATCGTCGCTTGCCGTCGGCAGACGGTGACGTCCCGCGTACAAATGGTTCCTGAATTCACGATACATGCCCCAGGTTCGACACGGCCTGCCGCCGTGTATCCGTTCGCTGCACCGTCACCCGACTGAGTCCGAGCTCTGCTCGGGCTCCCAACCGCGCGCCGCAGCGAGACACGCGCGGACTTCTTCATCGGTCGTCTGGTCGAAATTCACATAGAACCCGCCGATCCCCATCAGCAGGTCCGGCTGCAATACGCTGACGAACGCGTCCGCGATTCCTTCGAATGACATCGCCGCATCGGATTGCGACACCGGGACCGCCACCACGATCCGGGCAGGATGTCTGCCACGGAGCGCCTCGATCGCCGCATGCATCGAGGCCCCCGTCGCGATGCCGTCGTCGACCACGATCACCGTCTTGCCCTGCACTGCCGCCGGGGGGCTGTCCCCACGGTACGCCACTTCCCTGCGCGCGAGTTCCGCCCTTTCGCGCGCGATCACAGCGGTCAATTGAGCGTCACTGATTTGCAGTTCGCGAAGTACCGACCTTTCCAGGTGAAGGGCGCCCCCGGAGGCGATGGCGCCCATCGCCAGTTCCTCGTCTTGAGGCGCGCCAAGCTTTCTGACGACGAGAACGTCGAGCTTCGCACGCAACTCCCGCGCGACTTCGAACGCGACCGGCACGCCGCCGCGCGGCAGGGCCAGCACGACCAGATCGCCGCGCCCCTGATAGTCGCGCAGCGCGTGGGCCAGCTGTCTGCCAGCGTCGGCGCGGTCGCGAAACCGGTTGCCCATCACTTTTCCTCCCTCGCCACGCCGGGGCGCGTTGCCTCGATCACTATGCCATCGATCGGCAGCATCAAGCGTACCTCGACGCAGGGCAATCAAAGCGCATTTCGATTGACGTAGGTCAGTAGTTGATCGGAACCCGTGGCTGATCATGAATACCGACAACACGCGAGACCCGGAGGCCGACGATGTTCTCCAACATTCTGGTCGCGGTGGACGGCAGCGAGAGCGCCGCCCAGGCGTTCGAGACAGCGCTGCAGTTCGCCTCTGATACCGGCGCGCGCTTGCATCCGTTGTTCGTCATCGATTTGCCGGTCATGCTTCCTGAAGTGCCGGGCATCAACGCGGCAGCCATGCGCGAGTCGCTCAGGCAGGACGGCGAACGGATCATGAAGCACTGCGTCGGGACCATGGCGCGGCACGGTGTGCAGGGCACGCCGGAAATCGATGATCTCGTGCGCCCCGAGGAGGACGTCGCCCGCCGCATCGAAGTCGCCGCGGCGAAGCTGCAGGCCGATGTCATCGTGATAGGCACGCACGGTCGACGCGGCCCCGGCTACGCACCGCTGGGTAGCGTGGCCGAACAGATACTGCGCAGCACCACACGCCCGGTGCTGGCAATTCCCGCGCGCCGAACCGCGCCAGTCTCCGAGGAGCAGACGGACGCCGCCGCCACGACACATTCAGGTATCGGGCAATCTCGGGGCTGACCACGTGCACTGCATGATCCGCAAAACAGACAATGGATGCCGTCATGAATGGAGAAGTTACCGAACTCCGTGATCATGCATTCGCCTGCGCCGCGGACACGACTGCGCGTAGCGACGCGCAATCGCCGGAGCTGTCCGCGGCGCTGCGCTACGAAGCCGCCACACGGGCCCGGGTCGCCATATCACATCGACGTCTGCTGCGGCAACGCGCGCTTGTGCATGGACTTGCCGTTGGCAGAGTCGATCAACCCATTGCGCGACACTGCCTGCAAGGACTGGAAGACTCTTTTTATGTATTGAGCCTGATCTGGGAGATGCGCCTTCACAAGCTCGACGCGCTGCTCGACAGCGAGGCCCAGTGGCGTGACCGAAGCGACCCTGTTCACATCGGCGTGAATGGGACCGGATACTCCAGATGATCCTTTACTTCTTTTACGCCTGGCGCGCGCGCGGCGGCGGCGAGGATCGCCTGGCGCTCTTCCTCGGAGCGTATCGGCCCCCAGCAATGAGCGACGCCATCCGTGACGATCAGGTCGTCGGCGTCCAGCGCCCAACGCTGTCCTTCGAGTTCCTTCAGGATCGCGGCGCGAATCTGCTCGTCCGACGGTTGCGAATCGAGCTGCGCGGGCGCGCAACTCGCGAGCGCGCGCACCAGATTGGCCCTGCTGACGATGCCGACGAGCTTGCCGTCGCGCAAGACGGGTAGACGCTTGATGTGCTTGCGCCCGAGCAGTTCGGCGACCGCCGTCAGCGGCGCGGATTCATCGACGGTGACGGCCGGGGCGCTCATCACGTCACGCACCCGAATCGAACGCTCCTTCAGATACTCGACCGCGAGTTGACGCGTAGGCGCGATGAACTGGGCGAGCCACGAGCGCCGCGGCGTTTCGGTGCCGGTTTCGACGCGCCGGAGCAGATCGCCCTCGCTGACGATGCCAATCACGCTGCCTTTGTCGTCGAGAACGGGCATGCCGCTGATCTTGCTGTCGGCCAGCAGCTTTGCCGCGTCGTAGACCGAGCTGTCCGGTGCGATCGACACGACCTGGGTCGTCATGATGTCCGAGGCTTGCATAGTGATCTCCGTATCGAGTGCCTTGCGCTGCCGCACATCGATGCAGGCAGGCACGAGGCGACGCAATGGACAGGCGCTGAAGGACGCGTCGCCGTGTTCCCTTCGGCACCCACTTCGAATCCGCTCGCCCGGCGTGTCGACCCGTCGTTGCAACGCGTCGATTCCGCCGTGCGATGCGCGTATCGCAAAGAACCGGCCACTGATGATCAGCCCCCGGTTCCAGTACAGCCCAATGATCGATGCGCAGCGGCCGGCAATCGTTGACCTGCATCAAGCCCGCCCCCGCTGACCAACCGACGATGCAGCAATCGGTTACCGGCCGCCCGCCCCCCGAGATTCGCCGCAAAACGCGATGCTGAACGCTGCCGCGAATTCGTCGAGCCGCCCGCGATCGAGCCCATCGATACCGGCGGCAGCGACCCTGCCGTTTCCGCCGAACTTTCTGCAAAGGACGTCGGCGCCTCGCGGGCAATCGAGCGGAGCCCGTACGCTGCCCGTGTATCGGCCATCGGCGCCGGCTGTCAGTACGGCGTGCGCTCGCGCCGGGTCGCGTCGCGCGACGAGATTCGCGAAATCGCCTCGCACGCGCCGCGCCCACGCCGCGTCGGGAAGAATGTGCAGCGTTGCATTGGCGAGCCGCCGGACTTCCACTTGTCCCAAGGCCAGTTCGAGGTCTTCCGTGCGCCGCGCCTGCAGTTCGGGCAACACACTGGTCGACGCAATGAATTCGAGCGGGTCCGCATAGGGTTGGATTGCGCGGTACATGTCGACGGGATCGATGGCAAGATCGGCGACGCTATCCCCGTACGCGTTGTAGTTGATCGCTTCGCCAAGTTCGCACAGTTTGCGCTCGTCGGACGGGTTCATCGCGCACGCAGCGGCGGCCCGGTGCGCTGCCGGATGCAGATTGTCGCCATAGGCCGCGACCACCGCCCAGCGCGTGTACCGGCCTTGCAGATGGCGGTCCACGAGCAGCGCCGTGCAGATATCCGGTGAGGTATCGATATGCGTCGTCAGCAATGCGTTTGCGGGTATCGGGCCCGAGAAATGATGATCGAAATAGTCGATCTTTACGCCAAGAGCCAGCAACGCGACGAGTGGAGCGCGGTTCGCATCGAGCGAAATATCCAGCACCGTCACGCTGTCGCCCGGCCGCGCGTTCGCGCGGTGCAGCAGCGTGACCTCGCGCTTGGCTCCGGTGATCAGAATGGTGTCGGCAGGCTCGGCGAGCCGCAACTGATGCAGCGCGCAAATGCCGTCGGCATCGCCATTGAAAATATCGAATCGCTTCATTCGCTACTCCACCCGCGCGTCGCTGCCACGATCGCACGCGGTTCGACCGGGGTCAAACGGTGCTCCCGCGCCACTTCATATGGAAGCGTACGCCGGTCTCGTGCGGTTGACCGCCTCGTCGATACAGATCAAGCCGGTTACCATACGCGATGACTTAAATGAGTAGACGATTTTGGCTCGCACGCAAGGCGCGCGCCGTCCGTCCCACTACGTGGAGGTCAACCGTGTCGAATCAGACGCTCGTGTTTCTCCTTGACACGCGGCCCGGCGCGCCGCTCGTCGCGACATGGAGCCTGGCATGAATTCGCCGCCGAGCCGCAAGCTTTCCGCACGCCGGGTTGATGCCACACTTCGCGGCATCCAGCATGCCGCCAACCGATTGCGCGCCGCGCGGCGCAGCCTGCGCGGACTCGACGCGATGCTGCGCAGGCCGGGCACCTACCGTCATCCGGCGGGCAGGATCGTCAGAATCGAAACGCATATATCCGTCGTGTATCTCGCCGGGCGCTTCGCGTACAAGATCATCAAAGCCGTCGCACCGGGCTTCGCGGACTTTACCTCCGCCTCGACACGCCAGCGCTGCTGCGAAGCCCAGCTCCGCCTGAACCGGCCGCTCGCGGGAGGCATCTACGCCGGCGTGATACCGATTGCGCGGCGTGCCGGCGTGCTGGCGCTCTGCGCCGGCGGCGTCGCTGTCGAGCACGTGGTCAAGATGCGCCGCTTCGACGAGGCGATGCTCTTTTCGAGCCTCGCGGCAAACGGAGCACTGACGCCGCGCGACATCGACGGCGCGGCGCAGCGGCTCGCCGACTATCACCTGAGCGCACCGCGCAACGCGCCCTCGTCGCGCTACGGCAGCGCGACGCTGGTGCGAACCCAGGTCGAAACCATCAACGCACCGCTGCTGGCCAATTGCAGCCATCCCGCGCTGCCCGGCATTGCCGCGTGGTGCGCGCGACAGCTCGACGAACTCGCGCCGCTGATCGAGCGGCGCCGCGCCGAGGGTTTCGTGCGCGGCTGCCATGGGGATCTGCATCTCGACAACGTGGTTCGCTGGCGCGGCGCCATCGCGATGTTCGACTGTATCGACTTCGACGAAGCGCTACGCTGGATCGACGTCGCGGCGGACGTCGCGTTTCTCGTGATGGACCTATGCGCGCGAGCCGAACCGCGTCTCGCCAATCGCCTGTTGAACCGTTGGTTGGAAACCTCGGGCGACTATGCGGCGCTGTCTCTGATGCCTTTGTACGTCGCCTATCGGGCGCTGGTGCGGGCGTGGGTCGCGTGCCTGAAAGCGGGACACGTGGCCGGCCGCAACGTCGCGGTCCCGCAACCGGCCCTGCGCTACCTCGAAGTGGCGCGGGCGCAAACAGAGAAGCCGCGACCCGTTCTGCTGCTGTGTCATGGCTTTTCCGGTTCGGGGAAATCGGTCGCGAGCCGGGCTCTCGCGGACCTGTGCGGCGCGGTACGCGTGTCGAGCGATGCCGAACGCAAGCGCATGCGGCCAGTATCCAACGCGCAAATGACGCTCGGCGCCGAGCACTACACGCAAGCTGCGCGTCGCGCGATCTACGATCATCTGCTGGGACTCGCGCACGGCGTGCTGCAAAGCGGTCACAGCGTGATCGTCGACGCGACCTTTCTCGAATCGAGTCTGCGCGGCACGTTTTTCGCACTCGCCGAACGGCTTGGCGTACCGGCCCGCATTCTCGACTTTCGCGCCGATCCAGCGGTGCTCGCGCAACGCATCGAAGCGCGCCGGCGTGGTCCGCGCGATCTGTCCGACGCGGACACCGCCACGCTCACCCGTCAACTCGCGAGCGCCGACCCACTGACGCCGGCGGAACAGGCGCTGACCTTATCGTTCGACACCGCTGTACCGATGGCAGCGTTCGACTCGCCCGCGTTCTGGCGACCGGTGATCGAGTTGATGCAGCCGAATACGCGAACCGTCGCGGCTGCGGCGCGTATTACGGATGCCGCGTGTTAGCCGGGCAATCGGTCAGTGGATAGCGGATCGTGAACGAGCCGCCGATCGCGAAACCACTGGAGCCAACGGCCCGAAAAGCCGACTAAAATCGACTTGCGTGCGCGAACACGCGTCGATGCCCGGCGATTCCATGCGCATCGATACAGCGCAAAGGCGTGTACTTCGCGATTGCTTCAGGTTTTCCTGCCAATGGATACAACCGGAAGAGATCACCCGATGATCAAGGTGTTGCTGGCCGACGACCACACGCTCGTGCGCGACGGACTGCGCCATATCCTGCAGCAAGCGAACGGTTTCGAGGTAGCCGGAGAAGCGTGCGACAGCGCGACGACGATCGCGCTGATTCGCGCGACCCAGGCACACGTGCTCGTGCTCGACCTGTCGATGCCGGGGCGCAACGGCATTGAACTGATCAAGCAGATCAAGGAGGAAAACCCCGATTTGCGGATTCTGGTGCTGACGATGCACGCCGAGCAGCAATACGCGGTACGCGCGTTCAAGGCGGGTGCATCGGGCTATCTGACCAAGGAAAGCGCAAGCGCGGAACTGGTCGGCGCGGTGACGAAAGTCGCGTCGGGGGGCGTCTATGTGAGCCTCGCGATGGCCGAACGCTTCGCGCAGAATCTGAACGAGCCGGCCGACACGCTGCCGCATCAGCGGTTGTCCGACCGCGAGTTCGACGTGTTCCGGCGCCTCGTCGAAGGCCAGAGCATCACCGAAATCGCCCATGAACTCTGCGTCAGCGTGAAAACGATCAGCACGCACAAGACGCGCATCCTCGAAAAAATGCAGATGCCGAACGAGAACGGGCTGGTTCGCTATGCGATCCGCCATAAGCTGTTCGACGACGAGAACGATTTGTAGTGCTTCCCTGCCACGGCGCCCGGTGACACGATAACGACACGAACCGCGTGCTTGCGGCCCTGATCCGACAGGAGACTTCGAGATGAGCGATGCCGCGCAACATGATGCCTGGGAAATCGGTGAACCGCACTTCCCCGCCTCCACGCCAGTGGAACAGCAATTGCGCTTTGCGCTGCACTATGCGGTACTCGCGCCGTCGAATCACAACACGCAACCGTGGCGGTTCATCGTCGACGGCGAGACCGTACAGATCTGCGCCGACCGCATGCGCGCGCTTCCCGTGGTCGATCCTTTCGATCGCGAACTTCTGATGAGCTGCGGCGCGGCTTTGTTCAATCTTCGCGTGGCGCTGTGCCGTCTCGGTCTCGCTTATGCGATCACACTGTTTCCAGCGGAAGCGGATCCGGACATCTTGGCGCTCGTGCGCGTCTCGCGCGACGGGCCTCGCGACCCGCACCTGCATGAGCTTTTCGACGCGCTGACCGAGCGCGTGACGACACGTGCGCCGTTCGTCGATAACCCCGTTCCCGCCGCACTGCAACGCAAGCTAAGCGACGCCTGCGACGACGAGGGCGCGCTCGCCTGCTGCGTGGAGCAGAAAACCGCGCGCGAGGCGCTCGCGCAACTGATCGCCGATGCGGATCGAGCGCAGTTCGCCGACCCGCGTTTCAGGCGCGAGCTCGCCAGCTGGATTCACCCGCGGCGGCGCGACGATGGCATGCCCGCTTACGGTACCGCTGTGGGCGCGCTGCTCGATTTCGCGGCGCCGCTCGTCAGCATGGCCGTCCGGGTGTTCGATGCGGGTGCGGGACAGCCGGCCACGCACGAGCACCTCGTGGATGGCTCGCCGCTGATGGTCGGCATCGCGACGATGCGTGACGACCGCGAGGCATGGCTCGCAGCGGGACAGGCGCTCGAACGGATGTTGCTGGTCGCGGCATCGGCGGGATTGACCGCTTCCTACCTGAACCAGCCGATCGAAGTGGACGCGCTGCGCGAGCGGCTGCGCACGCTGTTGCGCACGGACGCGTTTCCGCAGCTGCTGCTTCGCGTCGGGCGCGGCCCGCGCGTACGTCATGCGCCGAGGCGGCCGCTCGCCGATGTGGTCTCCTGAAACGCAAGGGAAGCCTGCTCAGCGCAATGCCAGGCCTTCGGCTATACCGTTACCACGATCTTGCCGAACTGCCCGTTGGTTTCGAGGTAGCGGTGCGCGTCGACGATCTCGTCGAACGCAAAGGTGCGATCGATGACCGGCTTCAGCGCGCCGCTTTCGAGGCCTTTGAGCACGAACTCCACCGCGGCCTTGCGGCGCGTCGGGTCGCCACTCGTCAACCAGATGTTGTGCGCCTTCACGGAATTCATCCTGGCGATCATCTGCAGCACCGGCAGCGTCGTGGCACGTTCGTCGAGCGCGCCGTACAGATACGCGATCCCCTGGAAGGACAACGCCTCGATCAGTTTCGCGAAGTTCGGGCCGCCGACCGGATCGAAAGCGACGCGAGCCCCCTTCCCGTCCGTGATCCGCATGATCTCTTCGACAAGGTCCGACTCGTCCGTCACGATCACGTGGGCGGCGCCCGCGTCGAGCAACTGCTGCCTCTTGGCGGCATGGCGCGTGACCGCGATCGACGTCGCGCCCGCGTAATTCGCAAGCTGGATCGCCGCCAGGCCAACGCTGCTCGAAGCGGCCGGCACGACGACATGGTCGCCCGCGCCCACCTTCGCATCTTCGATCAGCGCGCCATATGCGGTCACGAACATCATCCACACCGATGCGGCCTCGGCGAAGGAAAGCGACTTCGGATGCCTGACAACCGCATGCTCCGGCACGATGATGACTTCGCCGTAGGTGAAGTACTGATTCATCGAGAACGACGGGATCACGCTGACCGCGTCTCCGGGTGCGAAATCGACGACGCCCTCGCCCACCGCGTCGACGATGCCGGCCGCCTCGTACCCGAGCCCGGCCGGAAAGCGCACGGACTCGATGTACCGGTCGGTGCGCCACATCGCTTCCGCGCGATTCAGACCGATCGCCTTCACGTTGATGCGAACTTCACCGCGGCCTGGGCCGCGGACCGATTCTTCGACGAATCGAAGCACTTCGGGCGCACCGGCCTCGGAAAACCTGACAGTCCGTGACATCACTACCTCCTGGATGGATTGAGGGTAGAGCAATCTCGCCCGCGTGCACAAAGATGCCGAGGGTATCCCCGATCCTATGCCACTTGGCGACCGAAAGTAAAATTCAATTGACCGACCGGTCGGTTAATTTATACTGCGTCACATTGCCACTTTTTCTGGATGGTGCAGATGTACACCCAATCCCTCGATATCCCCGGCAACGTCGCCCCGCTGGACGCGGATGCGAATTCGCCCGAACAGGCGCGCTTCGACGCGGTCATGGCAGCCGACGGCAAGATCGAGCCGCAGGACTGGA
>NZ_JBKGUA010000039.1:0-66287 GCF_046543485.1 Paraburkholderia sp. EG304
CGGCCGGGTCTGTTTGCTCACTGGATTCTGGCGCAGAACGGTGGGCAATAGGAGCCGGATGAATTGAGAGATTCACGTCCGGTTCTGAGAGGGCCTGCGGGTGCGATTCCCGCGGGCTACTCACCTAATGCAAGGTTGACAGCCATTAGTGGCGAGGACGCAGATGAAATTGCTGATTGTTGAAGACGAGCACAAGGTAGTGGACTACCTGCGCTCCGGTTTGACAGAGCAGGGCTGGGTCGTCGACGTCGCGCTCGACGGCGAGGAGGGTACGCATCTGGCCACCGAATTCGATTACGACGTGATCGTCCTCGACGTGATGCTACCCAAGCGCGACGGCTTCAGCGTGCTGAAGGCGCTTCGCATGCGCAAGTCGACGCCGGTCATCATGCTGACCGCGCGCGACCACGTGAACGATCGCGTGCGCGGCCTGCGCGAAGGCGCCGACGACTACCTGACCAAACCGTTCTCGTTCCTCGAACTCGTCGAGCGCCTGCATGCGCTTGCGCGCCGCACGCGTTCGCAGGAGTCCACGCTGATTTCGGTCGGCGATCTGTTCGTCGATCTGATCGGACGCCGCGCGACCCGCGACGGCGTGCGCCTCGACCTGACCGCGAAAGAGTTTCAACTGCTCAGCGTGCTCGCGCGCCGCCAGGGCGACATTCTGTCGAAGACCGCGATCACCGAGCTCGTATGGGACGTCAATTTCGACAGCCACACGAACGTCGTCGAAACCGCGATCAAGCGGCTGCGCGCGAAACTCGACGGCCCGTTCCCGTCGAAGCTGCTGCACACGGTGCGTGGCATGGGCTACGTGCTCGAAGTGCGCGAAGAGGCCGAGTCATCATGAACCGCTCGATTGCCCGCCGCCTTGCGTCGATGTTCGCGCTGGTGGCGCTGTTCGTTTTTACGCTCGTCGGCAGCGGGCTCTTTCTGGTGCTGCGCTCGCAGCTCGAACATCATCTGCGCGAGTCGCTCGACGATCGCACGCAGATCGCGCGCATCATCGTCTCTCACGCGGTGACGCCGGAAAAATGGCGGATGGCCCGCGAAAAACTCGCCGACATGACGCCGCACGACAGCAGCACCATGTACTCGGTGACGAGCGCGGAGCCGAACTTCCACTTCGGCACCCCGGTGCAGGGGGCCGTCAGGAAGAGCTGGCCCGGCGGCTACGCGCGCATCGCGCCAGAGGGCGGCGGCCCCGACATGCTGACCTCGACGGTGATCCTGCCCGCCAATGGCGCGCGGCCTGCGGTGCAGTTGCAGGTCGCGGCGAGCTATTCGCCGAACCTGCGCACGATGCGCGTGTTCGGCTCGGCACTCGCGGCGCTGTCGGCGCTCGGCAGTCTCGCGGTGCTGCTGCTCAGCTACTCGGTTACGCGCATCGGCCTCGCGCCGCTCACGCGTCTGACGCGCGACGCATCCGCGGTCAGCCCGAACAACCGCTCGCAGCGGCTCAATACCGCGTCCTTGCCGCTCGAACTGAACGATCTCGCCAACTCGTTCAACGGCGCGCTCGAACGGCTCGACGGCGCCTACGGCCGCCTCGAATCGTTCAACGCGGACGTCGCGCACGAACTGCGCACGCCGGTGACGATCCTGATCGGCCAGACGGAGGTCGCGCTGACGCGCAACCGCTCGGTCGACGATCTGCGTCACACGCTGCAATCCAACCTCGAAGAATTCGAGCGGATGCGCGCGATCATCAACGACATGCTGTTCCTCGCGCGCGCCGACCAGGGCGAACGCGCGACCGGCCTGATCGAGGTGTCGCTCGCGGCGGAAGTCGCGCATACGCTGGAGTTTCTGGAGATTCCGCTCGAAGAGGCGCGCGTGCATGCGAAGTTGCAGGGCGATGCGTACGCGCGCGTGAACCGCTCGCTATTCGGCCGCGCGTGCGCGAACCTGCTGATGAACGCGATCCAGCACTGCGAGCCGGGCGCGACGATCAGCGTGACGATCGCGCGCGGCGAAGGTGCGATGCGCGACCAGGTGCGCGTCGTCGTGGCGAATCCGGGGCAGCCGATCGCGCCGGACGTCCTTGAACATCTGTTCGACCGTTTTTATCGCGCGGAAGTCTCGCGCACCAATAGCCGCGAAAACCACGGGCTCGGACTCGCGATCGTGAAGGCGATCGCCGAGATGCATCGTGGCACCGTATCCGCGCACAGCGCGAACGGCATCAACACGTTCTCGTTTTCGGTGGCGGCGTCTGTGATCTCCACGTCCGGCGATATACCGGCCGCGCGTGCGAACGCGAGCGCGAATGCCAATGCCAATGCGGCCGGCGTCGCCGCCGATACCGCCTACTCGTCGCTCGCGAAAGGCAAGTCGGCCTGAACCGGCAGGCGCGGCTTCAGCGCCTGTTCGCTGGCCGAGCTCAGCGTGCTGATGCGCACGCCCAATAGCCGCAGCTTGCGGTTCAACTGCACGCGTCGCAAACATTCGGTCGCGGCGCGGCGGATTTCGGTTGCGTCGGCGGTCGGTTCGTCGAGCGTCAGGTCGCGCGTGACGGTGCGGAAATCGTCGTAACGCAGCTTGATGCCGATCGTGCGGCCCACGTAGCCCTTACGCACCAGATCGTCGGCGACCCGCACGCACAGCCCCGTAAACGCGCTGGATAACGCCGGCCGATCGTGACGCGGATGCAGATCGCGCTCGAACGTGGTCTCGCGGCTGATCGACTTCGGCTCCGATTCGACCACCACCGGCCGCTCGTCGTGACCCTGCGCGACTTCCATCAGCCACGCGGAATAGCTGCGCCCGAAATTGTCCTGCAACAGCCCGGCGTCGGCGGCGGCCAGATCGCCGACCGTCGCGAGGCCGAGCGCGGTCAGCTTCTCCGCCGCCTTCGGGCCGATGCCGTTGACCTTGCGCACCGGCAGCGGCCACACGCGCAGCGGAATGTCGGCCGGCGTGAGGATCGTCAGGCCGTCGGGCTTGTCGAGTTCGGAGCCGATCTTCGCGAGCAGCTTGTTCGGCGCGACGCAGATCGAACAAGTGAGACCAGTGGCCTGATGAACGGCCTCCTTGATGCGCCGCCCGATGTCGGCCGCTTCGCCCGGCAGCTCGGTCAGGTCGATATAGATCTCGTCGATGCCGCGATCCTCGATACGGTCCGTGAACGTCCGGACGGCCGCCTTGAAGAGGCGCGAGTAGTGGCGATACGAATCGAAGTCGGTCGGCAGCAGGATCGCGTCGGGCGCGAGCGCGGCGGCCTTCATCATGCCCATCGCCGAAAACACGCCGAGCGCGCGCGCCTCGTACGTCGAGGTGGTGACGACGCCGCGGCCCGCGTAATCGCGCAGCTTCGCGAAGCGCTTGCTGCCGTCTTCGAGCAGTTGCGGCGCGCTGTTGCGGCCGCCGCCGATCACCACCGCGCGGCCGCGCAGTTCCGGATAGCGCAGCAGTTCGACGGACGCGTAAAACGCGTCCATATCGAGGTGCGCGATGCGGCGGGATGGCGAATTCATGGGAATCGAAGCGGGCGATGGTAATGAACGAAAGCGGTGACGGCGCGCGTCGCGACGCCGCCAGGCCGTAATGGTACCTTGCCGGGCGCGCCACTGGTCGGGCTCGCCGCGGCTGGCCGCATGTGTGGCATTCAACGCAATGTTGAAAAAGCGGCTCCAGTAACTATTCTTCACACTGAAATCCGCAGGTTGCGTGGCGGGTCCACGCGGGTCCGCGACCGCTGCAGCCGATTTCGCCGCGACCGTTCACCACCGGGCTCGACAGATGATCAAGCGCATGTCGCTGATTTCGGCGTATATCGCACTCGGCTGCGCCGCAACGGTGCTGCCGGTCCTGATCAGCATCTATATCGCGAACGAAGACGTCGGCCGCCGCGAGCAGAGAGACTTGAACCTTTACGCGGAAAAGGCCGTGATGCGCACGGAACTGGTCACGTATCAGGGCTTTGCCGCGATCGCGGACCTGCAGGCCGAGCACGCCGAGCCGTGCTCGCCGGAATATCTGAGACGGGCTGCCCACGTGATCTTCAACTACCGCTACGTGCGGGACGCGGGCGCGTACGGCGACGGGCGCTATCTTTGCTCGCCGTTATTGGGCGACGTTCGCGCGCAGAATGTCGAACTGCCGCCGCCGCGCTGGCGCAGCAACGACGGCTACCTGATCTGGTTTCAGCAAAAGAATCCGCTCAGCGACTTGCGCGAGGATATCCAGATCGGGCGCAACGGCGAGTACGTGTCGATCGATCCGCAGTCATATGTCGATGTGATGGACCCAGCGGGACGGCCAATCGCTACGATCAACACGGAGATAAATTCGATCGTTGCACTGTCGACCGGCGCGGACCCCGACGAGATGCTGCATGCATGGAAGCAGGCGGGGCGCGTCGATAGCGATGAATGGAACTACGCGGTGGCACGCTCGGAGACTCGCGCTCTCGGTGTCGTCGTCAAAGGCCGGCGCACCAGCCTGCTCAGGGACTGGCCCGGCCTGCTGGCGACGTGGCTATCGATCGGCGTCGCGATGGGCGCCGCGTTCGGCTGGTTCGCATTCAAACGGATCTCGCGGCAGGTGTCGTTAGAGGCCTCGCTCGAATGGGCGATCTCGCAGAAAACCATCGACGTCGTCTATCAGCCGATCATGAATCTCGCGACCAGTGAATGCGTCGGCGTCGAAGCGCTGGCCAGATGGAATCTGAACGGACGCGATATCTCGCCGAATATCTTCGTTGCATTGGCCGAACAGCACGGCCTGATCCAGTCGCTGACCGACCTCGTGTTCGATGAAGCGCTGCAGGATCTGACAGAGCTATTGCGTTCGCGGCCGTCGTTCTACGTGTCGATCAACGTCAGCGGCGAGGATCTGCGCACGCCGCGCTTTCTGAACCTGATCAACGCGAGGCTCGCCGGAACCGGCCTGCGTCCCGCGCAAATCAGGATCGAAGCGACCGAGCGCAGTTTTCTGAACGCCGATGTGACCCGGCAGACGATTGCGGCCTTCCGAAGCGCCGGCCACCCGGTCTATATCGACGATTTCGGCACCGGCTATTCGAGCCTCGCCTATTTGCAAACCTTCATGATCGACGTGCTGAAGATCGACAAATCGTTCGTCGACACGATCGCCCAGGACGCGGCGTCGAGCATCGTCGCGCCGCATATCATCGAGATGGCGCACGAATTGGGGGTGGAAATCGTCGCGGAGGGGGTCGAGCGCAGCGAGCAGGTCGAGTATCTGGTGCGCCGGGGCGTTCAGTACGGGCAGGGGTGGCTGTTCGCGAAGGCGATGCGGCGCGAGGAACTGCTCGCGTGGCTCGAGGCGCGCCGCGCGTCGCACGCGCCGGCGCAGCCCGCGATCCAGTAGTTCGGCGCCCGGCCGGGCCGGGCGCGATGCGCTTACTGCTTGATGCCTTCGGCCTGGATATGCAGCGTGGTCTTCATGTTGAAGCCGTACGCCTTGCCGAAGTCGATGCCGAAATCGTCGCGATTGAACGTCGCGACCGATTCGGTGCCGCACACTTCGCGCTTGAGCATCGGGTGCTGGATGCACTTGAACGATTCGATCTTCAGGTTGACCGGCTTGGTGACGCCGTGCAGCGTCAGCGTGCCGATCACTTCGACCGGCTTGTCGCCGTCGAAGCGGATCTGCGTGCCCTTGTAGGTCGCGGTCGGGAACTTCGCGGTGTCGAAGAACTTGTCGCCGACCAGCTCCTCGTTGAGCTTGTCGTTGCCGATGCCGACCGAGCTCAGATCGATCGTCGCCTCGACCGTGCCGGTCTTCGCCGCGCGATCGAGCACGACGGTGCCGTTGGCTTTCTGGAACTTGCCGCGCCAGATCGACAGGCCGCCGAAGTGGTCGGTCTCGAAGCTCGGCGACGTGTGCGTCGGATCGAGCAGATAGGTCTCGGCGGCAGCCATCGCGTTGAACGAGCATGCGGCGGCGAGCGCGCCGGCGGCGAGCAGGAGGGATTTCTTCAAGTTGGACTCCAGGGGTCTAAAGGTAATGCGGTGCTGCTGTGTTGAACGTTATTTCTTTGCCGCGACCAGGTGAAATTTGATGACGACTTCGTCGGCGACCACCGACGTGTCCTTCCATTCGCCGGTGCCGACGTCGAACTGCGTGCGCTTGATCGGCAGCGAGCCGTCGAAGGTTTGCGTGGCGCCCTGGCTCGCGATCACGACCGGCACGACGACCGTTTGCGATTTGCCCTTGATGGTCAGCTTGCCGGTCACCTTGTACTGATTGCCGCCGGCCGGCGCGATCGAGCTCGACACGAAGGTCGCGCTCGGGAACGCGCCGCTGTCGAACCATTCCTTGCCTTGCGCCTGCTTGTTGTAGTCGTCGGCGCCGAGGTCGTAGCTTCCGGTGTCGATCGACACGTTGGCGCTGCCCGCGGCCGGCTTCGCCGGATCGAAGTTCAGCTGCGCGGAGAACTTCCTGAACTTGCCGTCGACCGGCACGTTCATCTGTTTGGTCGTCGCGATGACGCTGCTTTTCGCGAGGTCGACGTCGGCGTGCGCGAGGTTCGCGCCGATGAGCGCAAGCGCCGCGAAAGAAGCGAGCGCCGCGCGATGAGCGGAGAGATAAAAGGGTGTCTTCATGATGGTACGCATCCTATCCGAGCTTCGCGGCCTGATTGCACACCGCGAGGAATTTGATTGCCAACCAGTCGTAACCAATCGACAGGCGTTATGCCTTTCTTCAAGCTGTCATGTCGTTATGCATGGGGCTTCAGAAACGGCACCATGCGCGCGAGCAAGCCGTCGCGATCGACGAACTGATGCTTGAGCGCCGCGAGCACATGCATCAGCACGAGCGCGAGCAGCGTGTAATTGAGCAGCACGTGCACGGTGCGCAGCGTGGCCTTCAGCGCCTGATCGGGACCGATGATGGTCGGCAGCGGCACGATGCCCAGATACACGACCTGAATGCCGGCCGCCGAGCTGTAGAAGTAGCCGGACAGCGGAATCGCGAGCATCAGCAGATACAGCAGGCCGTGCACCAGATGCGCGGCGGCCCTCTGCCATGCGGGCGTCGCGGCATCGAGCGCGGGCGCGCGGTGCGTCGCGCGCCACAGCACGCGCAGCAGCGCGAGCGCGAACACGGTCACGCCGATCCATTTGTGCCACGAGAAGTATTTGAGCTTCGTCGGCGTGAAGCCTGGGATATCCGTCATGATCCAGCCGATGTAGAAGCCGCCGATCATCAGCGCGGCAATCAGCCAGTGCAGCGCGATTGCGGCGCCGTGGTAGCGCGTGGGAGCGTGAGCGTGTGTTCGCATCGTGGTTTGTCTGTTGCTGGCGAGTAGCCGTGTGGGAATGCGGATGGTAGGGAGGTCAATAGAAACTGAATAGGGGGTGCGCGGGAACAGATTGTTTCCTCGTTGATGTTAATTGTGTTGAAAGACATGCGCGTGGCAACGCACGCCGGCTGCTATGGTCCGGTTGCTGCGACAACCGCTGTGGTAACTTGTTGCGCCGAAATAACAAGGTTGCGCGTGCTTTGCGCGGCCATCGACCCAACCCATTGTCAGGGCTCAAGCTGTGAATCCTGTTTTTCTTTCCTGGGGCATTGCCGTGCTCGCCACCGCCGGGGTGATCACCCGGCCGTTCAAATGGCCCGAAGCCGTGTGGGCCGTCGCCGGCGCGGTGCTGCTCGTCGTGCTCGGCCTGTTGCCCTTGCATCTCGCGATCGAAGCGATCGGCAAGGGCACCGACGTCTATCTGTTCCTGATCGGCATGATGCTGCTCTCAGAAGTTGGCCGCCGCGAAGGGCTGTTCGACTGGGTCGCGGTGCTCGCGGTCAATCATGCGCGCAGTTCGCCGCGCAAGCTGTTCGTGCTCGTGTATCTGTTCGGCGTGGTGATCACCGCGTTTCTTTCCAACGACGCCACCGCCGTCGTGCTGACGCCCGCCGTGTTCGCGGCGGCGAAGAAAGCGAAGACGCCGCCGCTGCCGCTGCTGTTCGTCTGCGCGTTCGTCGCCAATGCGGCGAGCTTCGTGCTGCCGATTTCGAATCCGGCCAACATCGTGCTGTACGGCAATCACACGCCGCCGCTGGGACCGTGGATGCTGCGCTTCGCGCTGCCGTCGGTGCTGTCGATCGGCGCGACCTTCGTGATGCTGCGCTGGACGCAACGCGACGCGCTCGCTGGCGTCTGCGAGGCGAATCTCGACGCGGTCGAGCTGTCGGCAAGCGGCAAGGTCGCCCTCGCGGGCATCGCGGTGACGGCCGGCGCGCTGCTGACGGTCTCCGCGTACGACATCCAGCTCGGCATGCCCACCGCGATCCTCGGCACGCTGACCGCGCTCGTCGTGCTGATCAAGGAGCGCAAATCACCGCTGCCGATGATCCGCGAAATTTCGTGGAACGTGTTGCCGCTCGTCGCCGGGCTGTTCGTGCTGGTCGAGATGCTCGATCACACCGGCGTGATCAGCACGTTCGCGGGTGCGCTGCGGCGCGCGACCGAACACAACGAAATGGAAGCGGCCGCGTGGGCCGGCACGAGCATCGCGGCGCTCAGCAATCTGATCAACAACCTGCCGTCCGGACTGATCGCGAGTTCGACCGTGATGCAGGCGCAGAGCCCGGAACGGGTGATCGACGCGTTCCTGATCGGCGTCGACCTCGGCCCGAACCTGTCGATCAGCGGCTCGCTCGCGACCATCCTGTGGCTCAACGCGATTCGCCGCGAAGGCGAAGACGTCGGCTTCATGAAGTTCCTGAAGGTCGGCGTGCTGGTGATGGTGCCCGCGCTCGTGCTGGCGCTTGGGGCACGGATTCTAACGGGCTGACGGGACGCCGGACCGGCCCTCGATCCGCGGGCTCGCGCGGGAGCCAACGCGTGTCGCGCCGGCGAGCTGGTCCAGTTGCGCGCCGACCGAGCGCAGCCTCGCTTCGAGGTGAGCGACGCGCTGACGTTGCGCGGGCACCATCGACGACCGGTTCAACGCATGCAGCCGGCGATGCCAGTACGACAGCGGAAAGCGGTCGCGCGCTGAAAGCGCATTGAAAACGACTTCGAGGTGGGCAATTTCCCTGTCGATATCTTGGTAACTCATCGCAAAGGTCCAGGAAAAGATTGGGGATAGAGGCGCGCGAACCTAAAAAGGGAGCAAGCTCCGTTCCATCCCGCCTTAATCTAGTCAAAATCAGCCGTGACGGCGCGAAGCGGCAGATCGGGCGCGCGCCTCGCGCGCTGCGCGATGGTAAGAAGCGGCAAACTCCATGCAAGCTTTACGCGCGACGCCCCACGCGCCGCGGCGGCGCTCTACCTTTCAACCAGACAACGGGAATTCACCAGGCGTGTGCGCCAGGCGCGTGTCCTATGCTGAGTCAACGGCGTGGCCCGGCCGTGGGCGATCGGAACCGCCCGCGCGAGGACCCTGAACGCATTTTCAATGCGGCACGATCACCAGCGGTTGCGCATAGCTGACCGTCGGTGCGGGCACCACCGCATAGTTGGGCGCGGGCGGCACGACCGCAGCGGCGGCTGAGGAGTTCGCCGGTTGTACGGGCGGCGCCGCGACGATGGTCGCGGCCGCCACCGGAACGGCGACAGGCGGCGCCGACACGTACACGGGATTGATCGGCACCGGGTAGTAGACCGGCCGCGGCGGCGGCGCGTAGACCACGGCGGCGGGCAGATACACGACGACTCTCGCGTAGGCAGCGGAAGAACAGGCGAGACCGATGGCGGTGAAAGTCGAGGCACAGGCGAGGCGGATACTCATTTGGGACTCCTGATGCGGGAAAGCCGACGGACGGCAGACGGAACGATACGCAGCAGGCCCGCGAAACGAAACCGCAAACTCATTTCATTCGATGTCACGCTGCACCGGCACCCGGCGCCGTGACATGATTCGACATGATTCTTGAATTGCGATCGCGTGGCGTCTGACCAAGAATTCGGCCTGTCATCGAAACGGATCGCGGCACCCAGCCAGGCGACGGTCGATGTTCCAACCGAAGGAGTCAGTCATGAAGAAGTTGCTCGCCACCGTGCTGCTGTGCTGCGCGTCCACCGTCACGTTCGCTCAGGCCGCCGCGCCGCAAGGTATCACCCCGCAGCGCGTGGAGCGCATGGAGCAGCAGTTGCAGATGCGCTTTTCAACCGCGAACACCACCCACGACGGCAAGCTGACCCGCGACCAGGCGGCGGCTGGCATGCCGATGCTCGCGCGTCATTTCGATGAGATCGACACGCAGAAGGCCGGCTACATCACGCTGCCGCAGATCGAGGCGTTCATGCAGGAACGCGGCGCCGCACACTGAGCGGCTCGGACAGGAGCATTCGAATGGAACGCCCCGCCAGGATCATCGTGCTCGACGACGAAGCCGAGCTGCGCAACATGCTGCTGCGCTTCCTGCGCGGTCACGGTTTCGACGTGCGCGCGGCCGAAGACGGCAAGCGTCTGAACCGCTACCTGGAGCGCGAGCCGTTCGATCTGCTGATCCTCGATCTGATGATCGGCGAAGAGGACGGCCTCGAGATCTGCGCGAAGCTGCGCGCGCAAGGGCAGACCTTGCCGATCCTGATGCTGACCGCGAAGGGCGATCCGCTCGATCGCGTGACCGGCCTCGAAACCGGCGCCGACGACTACCTCGCGAAACCGTTCCTGCCGCGCGAGCTGGTGGCGCGAATCAACGCGCTGCTGCGCCGCCAGAAGATGGCCGCCGGCGACGTCACGGTGACCTCGCAGCGCGTGCGTTTCGGCGACTTCACGCTCGACGTCGGCAAGCAGGAGCTATCGCGCGCGGGTGAGCCGCTCGAGATTCATTCCGCGCAGATGCTGCTGCTGGTCGCGCTCGCGTCGTCGCCGAATCGCGCGGTGAGCCGCGACAATCTGCTCGCGCGAGCGCGAGGGCGCGACCATGACGCGCTCGATCGCAGCATCGACGTGCAGGTGCTGCGGCTGAGGCAGATCGTCGAGGACGACCCGTCGAAGCCGCGTTTCATTCGTACCGTCTGGGGCGTCGGCTATATGCTCGTCGCCGATGTCGAATCATGATGCGCTCACTGTCACGCAGGCTGCTGCCGCGCACGCTGCTCGCGCGCAACATCGCGCTGTTGATCGCGCTCGTGATGCTGAGCCAGATCTGCTCGATCGTCGTGCTGCTGCATTACGTGCAGCGGCCGCGCGTCGAGCGCGCGGCGGCCGTGTTCGCGACCTACGTGACGACGCTCGACAACCTGCTCGCGGCCACTCCGCCCGCCTCGCGCGCGGCGCTGACCGCGCGTCTCGACGCGCGCGAGCAGTTGCCGCCCGAAGCGACCGACACACCGCCGCACGATCTGTTGCACGCGTATCGCACCTATCAGCGCGGCGTGTTCATCGATAGCCTGCAGAAGCACCTGCCCGCGGATATGCCCGCACGCTGGCAGACCGAGGGCGCTCAGCGGCTGTGGATTCGCATGCATGGATCGCTTGCCGGCGCCGGCAACGCGGCGGGTTTGGCGAGCGCGCCGTACTGGATTGCGCTGCCGGTTCCCGAGGACGCGCAGGGCAGCGGCCTCGAAGCGGCGATCTTTCTGTCGTTGGGTCTCGGCGTGCTCGCCGCGCTCGCCGGCTACGCGATCCAGTTGCATCTGAATGAACCCTTGCACGAGCTCACGCAAGCAGCGCGGCGCGTAAGCGCCGGCGATCTGCCCGCGCCGCTGCCGACCGACGGCCCCGCAGAAATCGCCGCCGTGGGCAGCGCTTTCAATCAGATGACGCGCGCGTTACAGGACGCCGAAGCGACGCGCGCGTTGATGCTCGCGGGCATCTCGCACGACATCCGTACGCCGTTGACGAAGCTGCGCCTGTCGATGGCGATGGCGATGCCGCAGGGGGCCGACAGCAGCTTCGTGATCGCCGCCGAATCGTATCTGGATCAGATCGAGACGATCCTGCAGCAGTTCATGGACTACGCGGGCAGCGGCGAGCGCGAGGAAGCGCAGCCCGGCGATCTGAATGCGCTGATCGAACGGCTCGCGGGCGACTTCGCTGGGCTCGGGCACGAGTTCGAACTGACGCTGGGCAGTTTGCCGGCGGTTCCCTATCGGCCGATCAGCATGATGCGGCTGCTGATGAACCTGATGCAGAACGCGATCGTCTATGGCGGCAGCGGGCTTGCGGTGCGCACGTGGGCGACGCAGGACGCGGTGACGGTCGCGGTCGCCGATCGCGGCAAGGGTTTGACGGCAGAGGAACTGGAAAAGCTGAAGGCGCCGTTCCAGCGCGGCCGCAATGCGCGTGCGCACAGCGGCGGCACGGGGCTGGGGCTGTCGATCGTCGAGCGGATCGCACGGCTGCACGGCGGCGGCCTGCAGTTTCATCCGCGCGAAGGGGGCGGCCTCGAAGTGTGGGTCGTATTGCCGGTCAAGACGGCATAACCGCGCAACGGAGGGAGGGTGCGGTGTTGTTGCCGCTCACTCGCGATCAAGCCACGCGTCGAGCCCAACGCGAAACGCGACGCCCGCGATCACCGGCACGGTCAGCATCAGGATGATGCCGAAGTTCGGGATCTCGTCGCCGTACATGATCGGGTTGTACAGCACGACGCCCGACACGATCGCGAACATCGCCACGCCAATGGCGACCATCAGGAGATTGCGCACGGACAGGGACAGCGTTTTCCGCTTCGGCTTGTTGTTCGTGTCGTGAGCGCCGGGTGCTTCGTCGTGTTGGGCAGGCATGATGGTTCTCGTGGCAAAAGATGCGGCATCGGAAGCGGCCGCGGTGGATACCGCGCCCGGCATCATACCCGCGCGCACGGCTGATGCAGTTGGCCGCGCCGTCGCGGGTACCCATCCTTACCCACAATATATGCCATTCCAGGCCACGATTTCAGGCGTCGGCTTGCGGCCCCGCCGAAGGCGCCGCGTGCGCGCACGATGCCGATGCGAGCGCGCAAGCGCTCAGGCCGAGCTCGTCGAGAATCGCGCTCATCAAGCCGGTGCGGCGCCATTGCAGCCACCTGATGTAGCACGTCTGCGACGGCGGAAACGTGCCGGGCAGCCGATGCCATTTCTCGTTGCGCGTGACGATCCACAGAATCGCGTCCAGAATCTCGCGCGGAGGACGCGCGGGCCGGCCCAAACGTTTCTTCGGGTCCTGCTGGAACAGATGACTGATGCGCGCCCACGCGTCATCGGAAAGAGGAAGATCTAACATGCCGCCAACGCCTAACTGACCGGTTCCCGGCGATCTTACGGTTTGGGCGGTTCCTTCTAATTCCGGATTTACGCGTGGTTTGGCCCGCTGAACCGCCAATTGCTTCGCCTCCGATGATGCTAGCGTTGCCTTCGGCGGCCTACACCCGCAGCCCGCGACTCTTCAGCCGATAAACCAGCTGCGGCCGCGTAATCCCCAGCGTGCGCGCGGCCGCCGACAGATTGCCCTGCGCGCGCTGCACCGCGCTTTTCAGCAGCGCGGTTTCGATATCGTCGAGCGAGGTCGGATCGATGTCGCCGCTCGCGCCCAGCAGTAGATCGTTCACTTTTCTGACCACGCGTTCCGCTTCGCCGCTGCCGCCCGCCTGCTGATCGAGCAGCGAGCCCGACGGCATCAGCGAGCCGTTGGTGCCGAGGCCGAACATCTGCGCGTCGATGGTTTCGCCGCTCGTGAACAGGTGGCCGATGTCGATCGCCCCGCCGTCCGGCGCGAGAATCACGCCGCGCTCGACCAGGTTCTCCATCTCGCGGATATTGCCCGGCCAGCCGTAGCTCAATAGCGCATCGAGCGCGCGGCCGGTGAAGCCGGTCACGTCGCGCCCGTGACGTTCGCGGAATTTGTGCAGCATGTGATTGAGCAGCACCGGCAAGTCCTCGCGCCGCTCGCGCAGCGACGGCACGCGAATCGGAAACACGTTGAGCCTGAAATACAGATCTTCCCTGAAGCGTCCGGCGCGAATCTCGTCCTTCAGGTCGAGGTTCGTCGCCGCGATCACACGCACGTTGACGCGGCGCGTCTGCGTATCGCCGACCCGTTCGATCTCGCCTTCCTGCAACGCGCGCAGCAGCTTGCCCTGCGCGGTCAGGCTCAGAATGCCGATCTCGTCGAGAAACAGCGTGCCGCCGTCGGCACGTTCGAAGCGGCCCGGCCGGCTGTGTGTCGCATCGGTAAAGCCGCCGCGCTCGACGCCGAACAGCTCCGACTCGACCAGCGCCTCCGGGATCGCCGCGCAATTGACCGCGACGAACGGACCGTCGCTGCATGCGCTGATCCGATGCAGCGTGCGCGCGCATACCTCCTTGCCGACGCCGCTCTCGCCGAGAAACAGCACGGTCGCGCGCGTGCTCGCGACGCGCCGGATCATATGGCAGACGGCATTGAAACCGGGCGACGCACCGACCATGTTGTCGTCGCCGAATGCGGTCGGCGTGGGCGGCGGGGTGCCGCCGAGCAGGGCGACGGCTGGGGCGTGCCTGGCCTCACGTTTGACCGCCGCGGCCGACAGCCCCTGCGTGAAGGACTGCGCCTGCATGAAGCGCAGATCGTCGGCGGCTTCGTCGCCCCATTCCTCGACCGGCTTGCCGACGATCCGGCATTGCGATTGCCCGAGCGCGCGGCACTCGACCTCGCGATAGATGACCGGGCGTCCAATGAACACGCTCGTATAGCCCGACGCATAACCGATCTGCGTCCAGCACACGGGCTCCGCACCGATTCCGTAGATACGGATGTGCTCCTCGTCTTCCGCGCAGTTCTTCCAGATGAACTCGCCGTAGTACTGGCCTTTCTCGACGTCGATTTCGAGCCGCACCGGCTCGACCACGGTCATGCCTTCGAGCATGTGCAATTGCGGGCCGACCGCGAACATTTCGGTAATCGAACTATCCGGACGCGCCTTGCGCGCGAGTTCGGCGTCGCGTGCACCCGAGTTGTAGCCCATGCGCGTGAGCAGGCCGCGCGCCGCGTCGATACCGAGACTGTCGATCAGCTCGCGACGCATCACGCCGACCGAGCCCGTGTGCACGAGCAGCATGCGCTGATCGCCGAGCCAGATGCGCCCGTCGCCGGGCGCGAAGTGCAGCCGGGACATCAGGTCCGCGATGTCTGGATAGCGCAGGCTGTCCACACAGTCGCCCTTGGGCGAGACCATCGACATGCGCGGGCTCGCCGCGGGCTTGCTTCGGGTGGCCATCTGAATTCGTCTCCAACTGCTTGTCTATGTGGATTGCCGGCAAATGCCGGCCGTCAGTATGCAATGCCACGCGCGGTGCTGTATCGCGAATCGCGCGACGAGCGCCTCCGGGTGTTCCCTGATAACGAATTGATCGGTTACGCAACGCGTGCAAGCGGCCGTTTCGATCATTTGATCGAGCCCGCGCCCGCGCGCGTTTCGCCGCGCCTGCGCCGCGCGAATCGCCGCTCTATGTTTGGGCATTGATTCACAAGGGATTGTGCGCCTTTCGCCGCACGGAGCGCGGTCTTTCCGGGTTCGTTGGCATAGCAGTTGCGTTAATAGGCGCGCTGCCGCCGATTTGAACCAAAACGTGCAGTGACGGATAACGCAAAACCATCTGGAGACACTGATGCCCTCGCATACACCCCACGCCGAACCGGTCTCGCGACCCTTCGACGTCACGCGGCGCTATGTCCGCGTGCGCGAGCAGCGCGACGACGGTTTCGTCGAGTTCGATTTTTCGATTGGCGATCCTGGCCTGAGCGTCGAGCTCGTGATGAGCGCTCACGACTTCGCGTCTTTTTGCGCGAATCATCGCGTGTGCCAATTGAGCGACGACGAAGCCGCGGCGCTCGATCTCGAACAACTGAAGTGGCGCTACGGCGAGCCGGGTGTCAGCGAATGAAGCGCGCATGACCGTCGAAGGCCCCGCATAACAGACAAGGAGACACCGCATGCAGATCGACATCAAGACGTCCTCGGTTCAGCAGATCCGCCAGACTTTCTCGCACGTCGCGAGAAGGCTCGGCGCGGATAAACCAGCGTCGCGCTATCAGGAAGCGACGCTGGAGCTGCAGCCCGAAGACAACTTTCATTATCGCCCGCTGTGGCAGCCGGACTTCGCGCTCTACGACAAAGGCCGCACGGCGATCCGCATGAACGACTGGTACGCGTTCAAGGACCCGCGCCAGTACTACTACGGCGCGTACACGATCGCGCGCGCCCGGCAGCAGGATGCGATGGAAAAGAATATCGAGTTCGTCACGCGGCGGCGTCTGCTCGCCGACTTGCCCGACGACGCGAGAGCGCGGATCGCCGCGCTGATGGTGCCGCTGCGCCATATCGAATGGGCGGCCAATACCAATAACTGCTTCGTGACCGGTTACGGCTGGGGCACCGCGATCACGCAGGCGACGATGTTTCATGCGATGGACCGGCTCGGCATCGCGCAGTACCTGTCGCGTATCGGTCTGCTGCTCGATGGCAATTCGGGCGCGTCACTGGTCGTTGGCAAGGCGCATTGGCTCGACGATCCGCTGTGGCAGGCCCTGCGCCGGCTGGTCGAGGACACGATGGTCGTGCAGGACTGGTTCGAAACCTTCGTCGCGCAGAACGTCGTGCTCGATGGTCTGCTGTATCCGCTCGTGTATCGGCATATCGACCAGCGTCTGTCGCGCGACTACGGCGCGGCAATCGGCATGTTGAACGAGTTCGCGAGCACCTGGTACGACGAAACGAGCCGCTGGGTCGATGCGACGTTGAAGACCGCGGTGGCGGAGTCGACGGATAACGCTGTGCTGCTCGGCCGGTGGATCGCGCAGTGGCGCTCGCGCGTACTCGATGCGCTGTGCCCGCTGGCAGTGGAAGCGCTCGGCGCGGACGAAGCCGAGGCGGCGTTCGCCGATATCGCCCAGGCGTTCGATGCGCGTATGCAGAAGCAGGGTGTGCCGCTCGTGGCGGAGCACGCAGAACAGCAAGCCGGGGAGGCCAAACATGGCTGATTCCGTATTCATCGCATTTCAGGCCAACGACGACTCGCGCCCGATCATCGAGGCGATCGAGGCGGACAACCCGCACGCCGTCGTCAACGCGTTTCCGGCGATGGTCAAGATCGACGCGGTCGGTCGGCTCGTGATCCGGCGCGAGTCGATCGAGGAGCGCATCGGCCGCGACTTCGATCTGCGCGAGCTGCAACTCAATCTTATTTCGCTCGGCGGCAACATCGACGAGACCGACGACGAATTCATTCTCGAATGGAAGGCCTGAGCGGCCGCGATCAATCGCATGGGAGACGCACGATGAGCACCACGAATACGACGCCGAAAAAGCTGAGCATCAAGGAAAACTACGCGATGCTGACGCGCGGCCTTGGCTGGGACACGACCTATCAGCCGATGGACGAGGTCTTTCCATACGACCGCTTCGAAGGCATCAAGGTCCACGACTGGGACAAATGGGAAGACCCGTTCCGTCTGACGATGGACGCCTACTGGAAATATCAGGGTGAAAAGGAACGCAAGCTGTACGCGATCATCGACGCGTTCCAGCAGAACAACGGCCAGTTCAACGTGACGGACCCGCGCTATATCAACGCGCTGAAGCTGTTCCTGACCGGCGTGAGTCCGCTCGAATATGCGGCGCACCGCGGCTTCGCGCTGGCCGGCCGCAACTTTCGCGCCGCCGGCGCGCGTATCGCGTGTCAGATGCAGGCGATCGACGAGCTGCGTCACGCGCAGACACAGGTTCATACGATCAGCCATTACAACAAGTTCTTCAACGGCTTTCACGACTTCAAGCACATGCACGACCGGGTCTGGTATCTGTCGGTGCCGAAGTCGTATTTCGAAGACGCGATGAGCGCCGGCCCGTTCGAGTTCGTTACCGCGATCTCGTTCTCGTTCGAATACGTGCTGACCAATCTGCTGTTCATGCCGTTTATGTCGGGTGCCGCCTTCAACGGCGACATGGCGACGGTGACGTTCGGCTTCTCCGCGCAGTCCGACGAATCGCGCCATATGACGCTCGGACTCGAAGTGGTGAAGTTCCTGCTCGAACAGGACCCGGGCAACGTGCCGATCATCCAGAAGTGGATCGACAAATGGTTCTGGCGCGGCTACCGGCTGCTGACGCTCGTCGCGATGATGATGGACTACATGCAGCCGAAGCGGATCATGTCGTGGCAGGAAGCATGGGAAACCTACTTCGAGAAGAACGGCGGCGCGCTGTTTCACGACCTCGAACGCTACGGCATTCGCATGCCGAAGTATCACGAGGTCGCGTCGAAGGAGAAGGATCGCATTTCACACGAGGCGTGGGGCATCTTCTACAACTACACGCACGCGGCGGCGATGCACACATGGATTCCGTCGGATGACGAAATGAACTGGCTCGCCGAAAAGTATCCGGCGACGTTCGACAGGCTGTATCGTCCGCGCTTCGAGTACTGGCGCGAGCAGCAGCAAGCGGGCAAGCGCTTCTACAACAACACGCTGCCGATGTTGTGCCAGGTCTGCCAGGTCCCGATGGCCTTCACCGAGCCCGACGATCCGACCAAAACCTGCTACCGCGAAAGCGACTATCTCGGCAACAAGTATCACTTCTGCTCGGACGGCTGCAAGGACATCTTCGACAACGAGCCGGAGAAATACGTTCAGGCCTGGTTGCCGGTGCATCAGATCTATCAGGGCAACTGCTTCGAGAAAGACGCGGACCCGAGCGCCGCCGATTTCGATCCGCTCGCCGAAGTGCTGCGCTATTACCACATCAACGTCGGCGCGGACGGCCACGAATTCGAGGATTCGCCCGACAGGAAGAACTGGCTGCGCTGGACCGGCAAGCCGAGTCACGGCGGCGAAGGGACCAAGGAAAGCGCAACCGATACCGCATCGCAAAGCACGCCGGCCGCGCAGGCTGCGTGATTCGCCCACGCCAACCGAATACCAAGGAGACACACCATGTCAGTTATTGCGCTCAGAGAAGGCTACACGGGCGAAGTGAAAGACCGGGAGGAGAACTTCCACGGCAACCGGCTGCTGTTCATCGGCTGGGAAGATCATTTGATGTTCTGTGCGCCGCATTGCATTCCGGTGCCGCCGACAATGACGTTCGCGACGCTCGCGAACGACGTGCTGCCCGGCATCTATTCCGCGCATCCCGACTGGGAGAAGGTGATGCTCGACGATATCGAATGGTTCCGCTCGAACGAGCGCTTTACGCCCGTGTTCGATCGGACGCTCGAAGAAAACGGCTTGCGTCACAAGGCGCTGATCCGTTTTCGCACGCCGGGTCTGACCGGCATTCGCGGATCGTGCAGCTAGGCCGCGGGTTCACCGGATCAGAGAAACAGGAGACGCTGACATGAGCTACCAGCTAACCATCGAGCCGATCGGCCATACGATCGAGATCGCCGAGGAACAGACCATTCTCGACGCCTGCCTGCGCGCCGGCGTCTGGCTGCCGCACGCGTGCTGCCACGGTTTGTGCGCGACCTGCAAGGTGCAGGTGGTCGACGGCGAGATCGAGCACGGCAATGCGTCGCCGTTCGCGTTGATGGATTTCGAGCGCGACGAACGCAAGTGCCTCGCGTGCTGCGCGACCGCCCAATCGGATCTGACGATCGAAGCCGATATCGACGAGGACGCCGACGCGCGCCACTTCCCGGTCCGCGATTTCACCGGCCGCGTGAAGGACAGCATCGATCTGACGCCGACGATCAAGGGCATCTTCGTCGAACTGGACGGCGACGGCATCGAATTTCAGGCGGGGCAGTACGTGAACGTGCAGATTCCCGGCGAGGACACGCCGCGCGCGTTTTCGCTCGCCGGCAAACCGGGTTCGTCGACGCTGATCGAACTGAACGTGCGGCGCGTGCCGGGCGGCAAAGGCACCGGCTATCTTCACGAAGCGCTGAAGCCCGGCGACGCGCTGCGTTTCAGCGGTCCGTTCGGCCGCTTCTTCGTGCGTGCGTCGGACCCGCAGCCCGTGATCCTGATCGCGGGCGGCTCGGGATTGTCGAGTCCGCGTTCGATGCTGCTCGATCTGCTCGAACAGGGCGACACGCGGCCGATCACGCTGGTGTACGGCGCGCGCGATCGCGCGGAGCTGTACTACCACGACGAGTTCGCCGAGCTTGCCGAGCGGCACGCGAACTTCACCTATGTGCCGGCGCTGTCGAACGAGGCCGAAGGCAGTGCATGGGAGGGTTTTCGCGGCTTCGTCCACGAGGCCGCGAAGGCGCATTTCGGCGGCGATTTTCGTGGCCACAAGGCGTATCTGTGCGGACCGCCGGTGATGATCGAAGCGTCGATCCGCGCGCTGATGCAGGGGCAGTTGTTCGAGCGCGACATCTACACGGAGAAATTCCTCAGCAATGCGGACGGCGCCGAAGCGCTCGCGAAAAGCCCGTTATTCAGGTCGATCTGAAGCATCATGAAGACACCTACGCCACGGCGGCAGAGGTTCGGTATTTAGATCAGGACGTCGCTTCGGTGTGATCGAGCCATTGCGCGAACTCGTGCCGCAACTGCGCGATATCGAGCGGCTTGCCGAGCAGCCGCGCACCCGGAATCGCCGCCCCGATCTCCGCGCTGCGACCGTAGCCCGACACCAGCAGCACGCGGATTGCGGGCTGCACTTGCCGCACGGCGCGCGCGAGTTCGTCGCCGGACATACCGGGCAGCGTGAGGTCGGTCAACAGCACGTCGTAGTGTTGCGCGGTCGCGAGCGGCAGCGCTGCTTCCGCGCTCGCGACCGCGGTGCACGCGAGACCTAGCGCGCCGAGCAGTTCGCCAAGCGCCTCGCGCGATTCGCTGTCGTCCTCGACGAACAGCACGCGTGCGGCTTCCTGGGCCGCGCGCGGCTGGGTCGCCTTTGGCGGCTTTTTCTTCGGCTCTTTTTTCGACGTTTTCTGCGGTGCATTCGTGACGCCGTACGTGTTGACGGCTTCGTACGCCGCGGGCGGAACGCATGCGGCGATACCCGCTTCTCGCATCTCGGCCGCGCGGTCCGCGCTGGCGGCGCCCGCACGTAGAACGTTACGCACCATGCGGGCGAGATCGTCGCGCCGGTACGGCTTCGACAGCAGCGTGATACCCGCGTCGAGCTTGCCGTGGTGGACGATTTCGTCGCGCGTATAGCCCGATGTGAACAGCGTGGGCAGAGGCGGCGTGCGCGCGGCCGCGCGTTGCGCGAGTTCGACGCTCTTCAGCTTGCCGGGCATCACGACGTCGGTAAACAGCAGATCGATCGGCATGTCGCTGTCGATAAACTCGAGCGCCGCGTCGCCGTTCGATGCGGTCAGCACCTTATAGCCGAGCTGCGCGAGCATTTCGACGGCGGTCAGCCGCACGTCGGCATCGTCCTCGACGACGAGTATCGTTTCGCCGCCGCCGACCGACGCCGCGGCGCCGTCGACGGTCTCCGGCGTCTCCGCCTCGCAGCAGCGCGGAAAGAACAGCGACACCGTCGTGCCGCGTCCCACTTCGCTTTCTATCGACACCTGTCCGCCGCTTTGCCGCGCGAAGCCGAACACCATGGACAGGCCAAGGCCGGTGCCGTGGCCGTCGGGCTTGGTCGTGAAGAACGGTTCGAACACGTGTTGCAGCACTTCGGGCGGCATCCCCGAACCGGTGTCGGCAACCGAGAACTCCACGTATTCGCCCGGCGACAGGTCGGGTTTGCCGCGGCAGAACGCGGCGTCGAGCGTGCGGTTGGTCGCGCGCACGGTGAGCACGCCGTCGGCGCGCATCGCGTCGCGTGCATTGATCGCGAGATTGAGCAGCGCGTTTTCGAGCTGGTTGCGGTCGACCTGCACGTTCCACAGATCGTCGCTGAGCACCGTGTCGATCCGCACCGTTTCGCCGAGCGCGCGGTGCAGCATCTCGCTCATGCCGGTCAGCAGGCGGCGCGGATTCAGCACGGTCGGCGACAGCGGCTGACGCCGCGCGAACGCGAGCAGATGCGCGGCGAGCTTCGCGCCGCGTCTGACGGCATCGGTCGCGGCGGAGAGACGCCGCTGGGTGACGGGGTCGTCGTCGGCGTCGGCGGCGAGCATCTGCAGATTGCCGTTGATCACCTGCAGCACGTTGTTGAAGTCGTGCGCGACGCCGCCCGTCAGGCTGCCGATCGCTTCCATCTTCTGCGCCTGGCGCAGCTGCTCCTCGGCGAGCGCGCGCGCCGCGATCGAATCGGCGACGCGCTGCTCGAGTGTTTCGGTCAGCTGAAGAAGCTGCTGTTCGGCGATCTTGCGCTCGTGAATGTCGATCAGCACGCCCGGAAAACGCGTGGGTTCGCCGTGTTCGTCGAACTGGCAGCGGCCGTTCGCCTGCACCCACATATAGCCGCCGTCGGGACGCCGGATCCGGTACTCGGCGCGAAACGGCTCGCCGCTGCGGATCGCTTCGGCGGTCAGGCGGTCGTTGAGCGCCTGGTCGTCGGGATGGATGATCTGCGTGGCGGCATCGCGCGCGACGCCTTTCAACGCTGTATCGCGCCCAAATGAAAAGGTGCGCGCGAAGCGTTCGTCGCCGGTGACCTCGCCCGTGCGCACGTCGAGCACCCAGGTGCCGAGCACCGCGCCGGTGTTCAGCGCAAGCTGCAGGCGTTCGTTGGTCTCGTGCAGTTCGGTTTCGGCTTGCTGGCGCAGGCGCTCGGTGAGCACGCGCCCGGTGGTTTCGACGACCATCGAGAGCACGCCGGCCGGCGCGCCGCTGTCGCCCGCGACCGGGCTGTAGTACAGATCCATCCACACGTCTTCCGGCTTGCCGTCGCGCAGCAGCACGAGCGCCTTGTCGCGATACGACAGCGTGCCGCCGGCGAGACAGGTGACCATGACGTGACGGTTGAAGTCGGCCACTTCCGGCCAGCCGTCTTCGACCGGACGGCCGAGCAGATACGGATGCCGGCCGCCCGCGAAGACCGCATAGGCGTCGTTGTAGATCATGTAGCCGGGCTCGTCCCACAGCAGCACGAGCGGCATCGGCGACGCGAGCATCGTCAGGACCGTCGAGTTCAGACTGCGCTGCCAGTTTTCGATCGCGCCGAGGCTGGTCGCACGCCAGTCGAATTCGCTGATGCGTCGCGCCATCTCGCCGCGCCAGCCGGCGCAGCCGTAGTCTTTTGCCGGAAAAGGCATGCAGCGCTCCACCTGAATTCACGTCGAAAATGGTCGGCTCGGGACCGAAGCTTCGAGGGCTTCGGACAGCCTCGCGAGCTGCAATTATTGTATGGCACATCGCCGTACCGTTGATGCTTCGAGAACGCTATTCGGGGTTTTGCCGGGTAAGCAGCCATGTCCGAAAACGTACCGATTCGGCACGTCGTTCGATGCATGGGCAACATTTACCGCGAGGCGCGTTTGCAGCGCAGCGAAAGCGGAAGAAGCGCCCGCTTTTCCGGCGTGGATCGATACGCGACGTACGCGCTATGCGAGGCAGTGCGAATGAACGCGGGGCGTCAGTTAGACAACGACAGATACTGCGAGGTCAACGGCACCGGCGGGAACGGCTGCAAACCGGTCTGCTTGTTGAAGCTATAGCGCACGTACACGGCCGCAAGCCACTCGCGATATTCATAAGCGTTGCCGAACGACGCGGTTGCCCCGACCGCGAGCTGCGGCGCGAGCTGATATTCGCCAACGCCGCTGATCGAATACGACACGCCGGTCTTGCTCTGCCCCGGGTAGACGGCGGTCAGACCGTTGCCGAGGGCTTGCGCGGCGGCGGCCGCGTCGCCCTGGCGCGACGAGCCGTCGTTCAGCGGGAAGTAGTTCGACGCATCCTCGCGGTAATGCTGCACGCCGATCGAGCCTTTCACGTCGTACGTAAACAGGCCTGCGCGGCCCGACCATTCGACCGGCAGATTCAGGATCACGTACTGCTGCGGACTGAAGTAGCCGCCCTGGCCGTACGTGAAGAACGACAGATTGCGGTTGTAGCCCATGATCGTCGTGTTCACGCCGACCGTCAGCGTCTGGTCGGCGTCTTTCAGCAGACGCGTGTAGACGCCGCCGCCACCCTTGACCGCGTTGTTGCTCGGCACGTTGTTGCCCATGTAGTGCTGATACGACGCGTTCACGTACAGGCCGCTCGTGCCGTCGTCCCACGCGAGGCTGGCGCGCGCGCCGGTCGACGTGACGCCGCCCCATTCGAGGCCGGCGGCCGCATCGCGCGCGCCCGCATACGACAGCAGGCTGTCCGTCACCGCGCGCCGCGCGACCGCGATCGAGTACGAGACCTTGTCGGTGATGCCGCCGTTGTATTGCGCGCCGCCGACGATGTTGGTCTCGCGAAAGCCGATCGGCGTCACGCCGATATCGCCGCTGATGCTGCGGCTGTCGTAGCCGACCGACAGGCCCACACCGCTCGCGGTCTGGCTGCCGTAGTTGTTGGTGCCGTTTTGCGCGGCGTTCTTTGACGAGTCGGTCGAAAGCCCCGCGCCGAAGCGCGCGAGCGTCGACGTACTGTTCGACGCGGTGCCGGCGTCGAGCGTGACCGGGGTCGCGGTCACGACCACGTGACCGTTGCCCGCCTTGATGCGCCCCTGGATCGGCGCCTCGATGTCGGTCAGCGACGACAGGCCGTCCTCGCCGACGCGATTGCGGAAGATCAGGCCGCCCGACACGGTGCTCGACTGCTCGCGATTGATCTGCGCAAGCTCCTCGGCGACGCCGAGCGTCTGCGCGTTTGCGACGTTCGGCTGCGGGTTGTTCCGCGCGCTGCCGCCGGGCGGGTAGTACGGCTGTGCATAGCCGGCCGGCGGTTGCGGAATGTACGGCTGCTGCGCGTAGTAGCCCTGGTTCGGGTATGGCGGCTGCGGTTGATAGGGCTGCTGCTGCGGGTACGGCTGATACGGCTGATACGGCTGAGCATAGCCCTGCTGCTGCGGATACGGCGGCAGTTGCTGCGCGTAGACCGGCGTCGGCTGGCTCGTTTTCGCGGTGCTCTTCTTCGTGTTCTTCTTCGCGCTGGTGCGGGTCGATCCGTACGGCAGCGGCGTCGCCGACGCGGCGTTGGCCTGCGCTTCGCGCGCGGCTGGCGACATCGGCCATGGAGTGGCCGCATAGCCGTCCTGCGCGCCGTAGGGCTGCTGCGGATACGCCTGCTGCTGCGCATAAGGCTGCGGCTGCGGATAACCCGCGTTGTACTGCTGCTGCGGCATCGGCTGCATCGGCGCTGGGCCTTGCCCCGGATAAGGCTGCAACGGCGTGCCCGACTGGCTCGAGCCATAGGATTCCTGGCCGTAGCCGCCGACCTCGGCGGCGGAGCGGGGCGCTCCATATGGTGCGGCGACGGGGGCGGGCTGCACGGCGGGCGCGTTATAAGGCGTCGCGGCGGGCGCCGTATAAGGCGCGACATACGGCGCGGGCGGAGGGGGCGGCGGATAGTTCGGCACGGTCTGCGTCGGCGAGGAAGACTGCGTGTTCAGGAACGGAAGCGCGGGACGCGCGCCATTGTCGGCATCGCTCGAAGTCGCGATCGCCGTCTTGCCTTCGAAGGGATTGGTGCCCGGCAGCGGCGTCGCGCCGATCTGGCTCATCGCCGCTTCCCAGCCGCGCGGCACGTTGCTGCCTGCGGTTCGGGGCGCGTTCGCGACCAGCGGCGTATTGGCCGCGACCAGCGAGCGTTGCAGATAGGTCGACGCGAGCGACAGATTGCCTTGGGCGCGATACATGCGGCCCACCGTCGCGAGCACGCCCGGATCGTTCGGTGCGAGGGCGAGCGCCTGGTTCGCGAGCGTTTCGGCGTAGCTGAACTGCTTCGAGCCGGCCGCGGCCGAGATCGCCGCCTGCAGCAGGCTCAGGTCGTCGGGGCGACGCTGCAGCGCGACGCGAAAGCTCGTGAGCGCGTTGCGGTCGTCGCCCGCGCTCGCGTACATGCGCCCGAGCGCGGCCTGCAGGTCGGGGTTGTCGGGCATCGCGGCGAGCCATGGCGCGATCACCTCGTAGGCGCTTGCGAGATCGCCGCGCAGGCGTACCGCATCGGCCTGCCGGATGACGATGCCAAGATTCAGGTTGTCGAAGTCGGTGCGCTGCTGCGGCGTCAGCTGCGTGGCCTGCAACTGGCGCATCACGTTGCCGAGCTCGACCTGCTGGCCTGCCGCGGACAGAATGCCCGCGTACTGCAGCAGCAGATCGGTATTGCCGGGCGCCGCGCTCATCGCGGCGCGCACGAGACCCAGCGCGCGGGTCGAATCGCCGGCCTGCTGGTACGCGCCGGCGATCACGCCGATCAGCTCGGGGTTGTTGCCGGCCACCGGCTCGGCGGCGCGCAAGGTCGCGATGGCCTGCTGCGTCTGGCCGTTCTTCGCCATGCGCGTCGCGAGATCGGCCTGCTGATGCACCCACAGCCGATGCTGCAAGGTCGTCATCGCGTCGGTGCGCTGCGCGGGCGCAATGCGGTCGAGCTGCGCGAGACCGGTCGACCAGTCCTGCGTTTCCGCCGACAGCAGCGCACTCGCGTACAGCGCATCGGTCATGTCCGGATGGGTGGCGAGCAGGCCGTCCATCATGCTGCGCGCATTCGCGACGGCGCCCTGGCGCACGTAGATGCGCGCGAGGTCGAGCCGCAGCCACGGATCGTCGGGCTTGTTCAGCAGCGCGTCTTCGAACAGGCTGCGCGCGGTGCCGAGGTCGCCGCGCGCTTCGGCCGCGCGTGCCTGCGCCGCCTGCGCATCGCCGCGCAAACGGTCGATGCCGCCGACCTTCGCCTGTTGCTCCGCGTTCAGCTGATTGGCGAACTGCAGCGCTTCGTCGGCGCGGCCCTGTGCGGCGAGCGCGCCGACGAGGCCGCGAATCGCGTCGGGGTTGTCGGCCTGGCGGCGCAGCGCCATCCGGTACGCCTGCTCGGCGCCGGCCGGGTCGCCGGTCTGAAGCAGCATTTCGCCGAGCTGCACCTGCGCGGTCACGTCCGAAGGATTCAGCGCGATCGCGCGCTCGAACAGCGCCTTCGCCTTCGCGAACTCGCCGTTGCTGCGCGCGCCGATCGCTTCGCTCGTGTAGGTCCAGTAGGTCGCGCTGTCGAGCGCGGTTTTCCAGCGCGCCGGATTGGGGCCGCGCGAGGCGCGCTCCAGGTAGTTGCGCGCGTCCGCGAATCGCTCCTGCTTCAGCGCGGCGATGCCCATGCCGCCGAGCGCGTCGGTATCGTTAGGACTGTTTGCGAGCACCGACGAGAACCTGGCGCGCGCGGTCACGACGTCGTCGCGGTCGAGCGCGGCGAAGCCCTCGGCGATCACGCGGCCGCGCACGTCGGCGGCGGCGTTTTGCTGCGCGCGGGCGCGCGCCGCGGCGTCCTGCTGCACCATCGATTCGTAGCGCGCCTTTACCGCGGCATCTTCACCGGCGGTCTGGAAAAACGATTCGTACAGCGCGGCGTCGGAGGGCCGCGCGTCGAGCCACAGCAGCGCCTGGCGCCAGCTCTTTTTCGCCGCCGCGCCGACCGAGGTGTCCCCCGCGAGCTTCTGCAGCCGCGCGATACCGTCGCGCCGCGTGACGTCGCGATAGGTCAGATGCTGCGCGTACGCGAGTGCGAAGCGCGGGTCGTTCGGGTTGTCGTGCGCGAGCTGTTCGAGGCCGCGGCGCGCTTCGTCCCAGCCCTGCGGCGTCGCCGAGAGCGCCTGGTAATACTCGAGCTGCAACTGCGGCGTGGCGGGCTTGCCGGTCAGCGCGCGCTGATACTCCTGCACCGCGCTCGCGCTTTGGCCGGCTTGCGCGAGCCGGCGCGCTTCGTCGATCGTCTGATCGCGCGGGCTGGCCTGGCCCAGCCGGCGGCCGAGCTCATCGAGATTCGGATAGTTCGGCGCGGCCGCCTTCAGCCGCGCGAGGTATTGCTGCGCGCCGGCGCCGTCCTTGCGGTCGGCCAGCACCATGCCCATGCCGAACAGCGCGTCGGGCTGCTTCGGATCGATGCTGAGTACCTTCTGCCAGGCCTGCTCGGCGAGATCGCCGCGCTGATGCGACTGCCAGTACTTGCCCTGATCGATCAGCACGCTCAGCGGGTCTTTGCTCGCCTGCGCGAGCGCATCGGGCGCGGTCGCGGCCACGCAGTAGACCACGCCGACGGACAGCGCGATGCGCAGCGACACGGCGAGAGCGTTCAATCGCATCCGGCCCTCCAGGCGGGCACGAGGCTGCCGGCTTCATCGAAGCGGTAGCGGCCATCGATGAACCCCGTGCCGAACAGGCCCAGCACACGATCGTAGTACACCGGTTCGCGGCCCGGCACGCTCGCGTCGAGCGCGGCGAGCCGCGTGCGCGCGAGTCCGAGGCCATGCTCGTCGCCCAGCGTCTTGAAGTACGGCGCGAGCGCGCCCCAGTAGCTGAGCGGGCCTTCGCCGCTCGACGCGCCGGTGGTCGACGACACCTTCTCCGGCGGGAAACCGTTCTGCGCGACCTTCGCGCGCATGCCGCCGAGCGCGCCGAGCCACGGCTTCGCGAGCGGATCGGCGGGCGACGCGAGGCCGGCCCACAGATAGACGCGAATCGCGTCGTAGCTGCCGACATCGCCGTTCTTCGGATCGACCGCGAACCGGCCGTTCTGCCACGCCGCCCAGTCGGGCGCGAAGCCTTGTGGCGAGACGGTTTTGACGAACTGATAGGCGTTGTCGGCGAGCTTGGCCCACGGGCCGTCCGGCACCTCGTGCGCGAGCGCGCGCAGCACCGGCAGCGGCAGATAGCTCGGATTCAGACGCGTGACGCTGCCGTTCCTGAAACCCTGCGCGCCCGGCAGCAGCATCGGCCCGAGGCCGGACAGGTTCGCGACTTCGTCGTGAGCGATGCGCTCGGCGAGAGCCTGACCGAGCTGCGTGTAGGCGGGGTTGTGCCACAGGCGGCCGGCTTGCAGCAGGTCATAGGCGATCCAGAGATCGGAATCCGATGCCGAATTCGGATCGAGCACACCGTACGAGCCGTCCGGCTTTTTGCCCCATTGCCATGCGGGCAGGCGCAGGTTCTGCGGATCGAACTGATCGCCCGCGAGATTCGCGCGGGTCCAGCCGAGCAGCTTGTCGAAGGTCGCGCGGTCGTTGGCGACCAGCGCGAAAAAGAGCGCGTAAGACTGGCCTTCCGAGGTGGTCTGCTGGGTCGGTGTCGAGTAGTCAATCACGCGGCCGTCGGCCTGCACGAAACGTTGCACGAAGGTTCGCCACGCGCTCCAGTCACCGCAGGCGGCGCCGTTCTGCGCGGCCTGCGCGGTGCCGCTCGAAGCCGCAAGACTCGCCGACGCCGCGATGCCGATACCGAGCGCCAGCGCAAAAGAGGTCCTTCTGTCGATCCGGAACCGCATACGAGTCATATCCGTTCCATCAGTCCTTCAGTCGACGCGCGGCAAGCGCGCGCAGCGTCCGGTAGCACAGGCCCGCGATGATCAGCGCGGCGAGCACGCCGCCGAACAAAAGCAGCAGCGGATGCGACGACAGCGCCCAGCGCAGATACTCCTGCGGCGACAAATGGCCGACATAGTATGCGGAGCCGTTCGACGTGATGGTGACGTCGCGGCCATGGATCACGGCCATCGCGCCTTGAATCTTCGGCAGCACGTCGGCGTCGAGCAGCGCGGCGGACAGGTCGGCGTCCGACGGACCGGCCGCGCTGATCAGCGCAACCGCGCTGCGGCCGCTCTGCAGCGGCGACTCGAAGCCGGTCAGCAGCGCGGCGCCGCTCGAGCTGACCATCGTCAGATCGGCGCGCGCGGGTGTGCGCTCGACGCCGCGCTCGCCATGCCACCAGTCGCGCAGCTTGAACACGAGGTCGGTGAGCTGGAACGTGTGCGCGTCGCCGTTACTGGAGAACGGCATCGACTTCGACCAGCGCTGCAACAGCGGCTGCTTGCCGGGCGCGCCGAACACCAGCAGGTCCTTGTCCGCGAAGTGGTCGACGTCGGCCGCATGGGTGACGGTCACCCCGGCGACCGGAAAGCCGGTCGATTCGCCCATCCGGCCCATCGTCAGCAGATACAGGCTGTAGTCGCTCGGGTCCGGGGCGTCCGGCAGCACGACGGCGGTCTCGGACAGATCCGCCATCCGCGTGAACGGGAAGCCGCTGTTGGCGAACGCGGCCAGGTCGGGCAGCGCCATGTAGTGCGGGAACGACGACAGGTCGATCGTCGAGTTCGGATCGATCGCGCCGACCACGTTCTGCAGCAGGCGGCCCGCGCATTCGCCGGTGTTCGGGATGTCGTAGTAGAAGTGCAGGCGCAGTTGTGTGCGCGGCGTCATCAAGAGCGGCGGGATGCGGATGTTGCGGCGCGCGTCGGCGGTGCCGTCGGGCATGATCAGGTTGAAGTAGCGGCTCATCTCGAACACCGAGGTCGAGCGTGCCGGAATCGGCAGCGCCTGCACGAAGCCGTTGTTCACGCTGATGTTCAGCGACGAGCGGTCGCGCGCCGGCCGCACCGTGTAGCGGTAGCGCAGGTTGATCGGCGCGCCGCGCGTGTGCCACATGAACAGATCGGGCGCCACACGCATGTTGATGCGCACCGCGTCGGCGTCGTAGCCGAACACGGTCAGGTCTTTCGGATCGGCGAGTTCGCCGAAGCGCACCGCGCGGTCGGTCGCCAGCCAGTTCGGCGCGTCGTAGGGCACGCGCGGCGTGATCGCGTTCAGCGACGTGATCGTCGCGCTCGCGCCGGACAGCGTGCTATGGCCGATGCCGAGCGACTTCGCGGCGGTCTTCAGCTCGGCCTCGTCGCGGCCGAGCACGAGCAGAAGCTTGCCGCGCGCGTTCGCGTCGCGCTCGACCACCGCGATGGTCGGCCCGGTAATCTCGGGAATCGTCACGCCGGCTGGATGCTGGTCGCTGGTCGCGAACACGACCGCGTTGCCCGACAGCGGCGGGCTGTCGAGCTGGGTCGGAAACAGCGCGCCGCGATAGCCGGCGAGCGAGCCGAACCACGACGCGACGATGCCCGCGGCTTCGAGCGTGCCGTTGCCGGGTTTCTGCGCGAACACGAACGGCAGTTCGAGGCGGCGCACGTCGCGGCGGTCGAAGAACGGCTGCGGCAGCGCGGCCAGTTCCGCCTTCGTCGGGAGCGACGCGTAGCTCAGGTCGAGCGAGCTCGCGTTGCTGATCGTCGCCCACAGCGACGAGTTCGCGGGGTCTTCGCAGGCCGTCGTGTAGTGGCCGATCAGTTGCAGGTTCAGGTGATTGAAGTCGGTGATGAAGCGCGGATCGATCGTGATGTCGCGCGCGACCAGCATGCCGGCCTGCTCGTGCGGCAGCGGCAGCGTGGCGGCGACCTCGCCGTTGATCAGGACCTTCAGTTGCGACAGGTTCGCCAGCAGCGCGGGCGAATAGCTGTAGATCAGATGCAGCGTCGCGCCGGTCACGACTTCGTCGCCGCGCACCGAGAACGCAATGCCGTTCTGGCCGTCGACGCCGCGCAGTTGCAGCGGGTCGAGCGCGCCGAAGTCCGCAAACGTTAGCGTTTGACGGCGGCCTCCGGGCACCAGCGTGCCGGGCTCGGCGGTGGTCGGCGTGCGCATGCCGAGCGCCTTCACCGACGAGGCCGCGAGCGCGGGCGTCGGCGTGGCGAGCTGGTCCTGGGCGATCGCGTTCGGATCGAACGGCACCGCCGCGCTCGGCGCGGGCACGTTGCCGACACCGGTCGCGACTTGCGGGCTTTGCGCCGCGCCGGCGGTTGCGGCGGCGGCCGGGGCCGGCTTGGATGCCGGGGCGGCAGCCGGTGCAGCCGCGTAAGCGAGCGGCACGAACGACGCCAGCGCGGTCTGCAGCGCAAGCCAGCAGGCGACGCCTCGCATGATTCGCCGCGAGTGTCGCGAGCCGTGGAGGGCGAACAGACGCGATTGGGGTCCAGTGCTGTTGCGCCCGTGAGCCGGGTGTTCGATCTTGTCGTTCGGCATCCGGTAGCCCATAGATCAGTCTTTCGTTTTTAGCTTCTTGACGTCCGCGGGACGGCTTTTGATCGAACTGCGCAAGTCGTCGTATAGATGCTCGAACAGACCCGCGATGCCGCGCACGCCGACCCTCAGCACATGCGACAGGCCGCGCAGCGGCGTGTCCGTCTCGCGTCCCTCGGCCCAGCCGGTCCACGCGTCCGCGCGGGCGAAGGTGGTCTTCACGAACTCGTACTCCTGTTCGGGCGACATCGACGAAAAGCGCAGGCCCACGCGGCCCGGCTCGGTAAAACTGACGGTGGCGGGAAACGCGTACTCTTCGTCGCCGCGAAACAGCGACACGGTCACGGGCTCCTGCATCGGCACTTCGATCTTGCCGGGCAGCGCGACACCGACGCCGCCTTCCGAGTAGTCGATCGTTTCGCACGCGAGCGTGCGGCCGGTCGAGAACTTCAGCATCACCGGCATCTTCATCGCGACGCGGGGCACCGCGCGGATCTGGCGGCGCTCGCTCGCGGCGGCCACGCTCGCGCCGAGGATCAGCATGTTGTAGCTGGTCCACGCGAGATTGAGCAGCGTGGTCTCGACGATGCTGCGCACGTGCCAGTTCAGATAGATGTGCACGAGACCCACGAGGAAGCCGAGCAGGTTCAGCAGCAGCAAAAACAGGTACGGCCGCGAGATCGACCAATCGAAATAACTCTTCTCGATCACGCCGCCCTTGGCCGTCACGTTGAACTTGCCGAGCTTCGGATTGATCAGCGCGAGCAGCGTCGGCGCGGTGATGTACGACGCGAGCACCGACTCGTACACCTCGGCCCAGAACGAATGGCGGAACATCCGCTGCATCCGCGAGTTCGTGATGCTCGCGTGCATCATGTGCGGCAGCGCGTAGATCGCGATCGTGCTAGCCGCCGCTTCGATCACATGCGCGCCGAAGAACAGGTACGACAGCGGCGCGGTCAGGAACACGAGACGCGGCACGCCGTAGAAGAAGTGCATCATCGCGTTCAGATAGCACAGGCGCTGGCCGATCTTCAGCCCCTTGCCGGTGAGCGGATTGTCGATGCGGAAGATCTGCGTCATGCCGCGCGCCCAGCGGATGCGCTGGCCGATGTGGCCCGACAGGCTTTCGGTCGCGAGGCCGGCGGCCTGCGGAATCGCCAGATACGCGGTGGTGTAGCCAAGGCGGTGCAGCTTCAGTGCGGTGTGCGCGTCCTCGGTCACGGTTTCCACCGCGATGCCGCCGATCTCTTCGACCATGTTCCGGCGCAACAGCGCGCACGAGCCGCAGAAGAACGTCGCGTTCCACAGATCGTTGCCGTCCTGCACGAGGCCGTAGAACAGTTCGCCTTCGTTCGGCACCTTGCGGAAGGTGCCGAGGTTGCGCTCGAACGGGTCGGGGGAGAAGAAATGGTGCGGCGTTTGCAGCATCGACAGCAGCTTGTCGCGCAGGAACCAGCCGAGGCCGATCTGCAGGAACGAGCGGGTCGGGATGTGATCGCAGTCGAAGATCGCGAGGTACTCGCCGGTCGTGATCTTCATCGCCTCGTTGATGTTGCCGGCCTTCGCGTGACGGTTGTTCGTGCGGATCGTCCAGTTCACGCCGACTTCCTCGCAGAACGCCTTGAACTCGGGGCGGCGGCCGTCGTCGAGCACATGGATCGACATCTTGTCGGCCGGGTAGTCGAGCGCGAGCGCCGCGTAGACGGTCGGCTTCACGACCGCGAGCGGCTCGTTGTAGGTCGGGATGAATACGTCGACGGTCGGCCACTCGTCGCGATTGGCGGGCAGCGGCATCGGCTTGCGCTTGAGCGGCCACGCGGTCTGGAAGTAGCCGAGCATCAGCACGAGCGTCGCGTAGAGCTCGGCGGAGACGAGCAGCAAACCCCAGGCGGCGTCGAGCGGCCGCTCCCAGGCGGTCGTTTCGGTCAGACGCCAGTACATGTAGCGGCCCGACGCGACGATCGACAGCATGATCATGACCATCGTCGCGTAGCGGCCGGGCAGACGGCGAAACATCAGCGCGAGCACGAAGCACAGCGTCGCGAAGGTCAGCTGCTGATAGAACTCGAGCGGCACCGTGAACACGAAGTACAGCATGTACAGCGCGAGCAGCGTGACGAGCCCGGTGACGATGCGGCTGTTCCAGAAGTTCGCTTCGATGAAGCGCTCGAACCGTGAAGGCTCGCCGCCCTCGGGTTCGCGGGAGGAGGCTGGGCTGCTCATGCGACGTTCCTCGGCTGGGCGGCGATCGCGTCGAGCGCCGCCATGAGCCACGCGCCGCACGCGCGCAAATCGGCGGCGGCCTGACTCAGCGGATCGTAGTGGATCAGCGTCGTGTCGCAGGCGAGCGCTTCGCTGACGCCTTCGTCGAGATGGATCACGCCGGGGAACACCTTGCCGGCGAGCATCTGGCGCAACACCTTCAGCACGTCCTTGGTCAGCTGGCGCGACTGGTCGATCTGGTTGACCACGTAGCCGACGCCGCCGAAGTCCGCACGCGGCGCCGCGTAGGCTTCGATCAGCCGCTCCATGTGCGGGATCGCCGCGTACGACGCGGCGTCAGCGAGCACGATGTTCAGCGCGAAGGTGGCCGCGCTCAGCGCGGTTCGCGCGTAGACCGACGAGCCGGGCGGCGTGTCGATGATGACGATGTCGGACGCATCGAGCCGCAGGTTCTGCAACGACTGCGCGAGCCATTGCGGATGCTGGTCGATATGCGCCTCGAGGCGGCGGCGGTCATCTTCCAGCAGCGCGCCGTACGGCAGCACGGTCACGCCGTCGATGCCGTCGAACATCACCGTTTGCCACGGGTTGCCGGAGAGCGTTGCACGCGACACGCCGTCGACGCTGTCGAGCGGCACCCCGAAGTGCAGACGCAAGGCGTTCTGCGGATCGAGATCGAGCGCGATCACGCGCCGGCCGCTGTTGGCCAGCACGGAGGCGAGGTTGGCGGCGAGGGTGGTCTTGCCGACCCCGCCTTTGGCGGATACCACGGCAATGACTTTCATGGCCGACGCGGACCGTTGGTGAGCCACGACGGGAAGCCGCCGCGCGCGGGGCCGGCGGGTGGCTGGGCGCCTTGCACGGGCGTGCCGCGCAGACGGTCGAAGAGCGCGTTCAGCGACGTGGGCTGGGGCGCGGGCACGGCAGCTTGCGGCCGCGTGGATGGGTTCTGCGCGGCGAACATCTTGCCGAGGATCGACGGTGGCTGGGCCGGATGCGCGGGCGGGGCGGTGTAGGTGGGTTGCGTGGCCTGTAGCGGTGGCAACGGCGCTGCCGGTGCGGCGCTGACGCTGGGTGCGACCCATGCGGGCGCGATCGGTGGAATCGAGGTTTGCGACGCTGCCAGAGCCGGTGCGGAGACCGGTGGGATCGGCGCGATAGGCGCGATAGGCGCGATAGGCGCGGATGGGGCAGCAGCCGGCACGCCCGGCGCGGCAGCCTCGTCGGTTTCATCAGCGGTACGGAAGCGCGACGCGCCACTCGGCGCCGCCGGCTGCGCGGGACTCACCGGCACAGGAGGAATGTCACGCCGGTGAGGGCGCGTGAAGAGCGGCGCCTTCGCCCGCGTCACCGATGCCATGTCCTTCGGCGTCGTGTCCTCATGGACGGCGACGGGCCGTGGCGCCACGCTCGCCGGCGGCTGCTGTTTCGGGTCGCGAAGCTGGCCGATCGCCGGAATCGCCGGTTGCGTCAGATCGAGCGTGACGAGCAGCGGCCAACGGGTGCGCGCGGTGCGCGCGTCGTTCTCGCGACCGATCTCCTGGTACGCATTGGCGTCGCCGCCGAATTGCTCGAACAGTTTTTCGATGTCGTTCGATGAACTCATGATGCCGCCGTCCGGTACATACCGTGCATTGCCCCGAGCCGATTCCTCGGAGCGCTGTTATTTGAACTGCCTTCCCTGCTTCCACGCGTCGGCTGTATCGACGTCGCACATTTCTTGCATTACTACCGCACTGTCTTGAACCTGATATGTCGTTCTTCAGAGCCGCTGATGCTCAGGCCGGATGACGGCCGAGGCGGAATTCGAGCGAGCTGTCCTCGCCGAACGCGCTCGTCTGCACGACCGACAAACCCTGCGCGCCCAACGCGCTCAACCAGGTCTGATAGGCGCCTTCGAGAAACGCCGGCGTCCAGGCGAGCGCCGCTTCGCCGAAGGCCGGCAGCGGCGCGCAATAGTGAATGATGCGCAGCGACTCGGCCTCATCGGCGAGTGCGACGTATCCCCAATCCATCTGATGCCAGTAAGAGTTCAACACCTGCTCGAGTTCCGCCGTCGATCCGCAGGCGGGCAGCGGATGCGCGAGCGCGAAACGATTGCCGACGCGATGCATCAGCTGACGCAATTCGTCGCGTCCGATTTGCGCCTCGAACTCGCTCGCCAGTGCGCTCAGCATGCCGCGCCATTGCGGTGAGATCTGGCGTTCAAGCAGATAGTCGAGGATTGGGACCATGTTTTCCGGAAGTGGTCGCTACCTGTTGCTCATTCGCAAACGTTTGAGCAATTGAGCAGCGGAGTCGTTCGGCAATCGCGTGCCGCGCCATTTACGTCATTTCTGCCCGATTGTCTGCATTGCGGCACACTCGTCAGAAGTCTACTTAAGACACTGGCTTTTAGCCACATTCCGTTGCTCAGCATATGCGTTTATTGATGCGCATTCGAGACACATGAATTACGTAATTTTTGCTGCTTCAATAAAAATTGAAACGTTTGCTTGTGCTTCGCGCACAAAAAGCTTGCGCAGCAATAGTCGCATTCGCCGACAATTCCGGCACGCTTTGAGCTTAACGCTCTAAATGATGCATTTGGCGGGTGGTAAATCGCGCGAATAGCAACGCGCAATTGCCTGAAACCGTAATGAAAGTTATCGTCGCTTGCTGGCAATGGCCGAGCACGAGCTTCGATTCAAAATAATTCGCAATGGGTAGGCGGCCAAAGCGGCGGGGCGCGATCGAGTGATGGCGGTGTAGTCGAGCGCATAGCAATTCATGCGTCGTTTCACGTTAGCCATAAATGTTTATCGAACGTTTGCCGATAACCATTGGCGGAGTGACCGGAAACCCAGCCTGATCAGCCTCTATGTCTGCCATCCCAACGCAGCACCTGTCCCAGCCGAGTATGCGTGAGCGCTTTCACCGGCGCTCGCTCGAGCATCAGCGGCCGCTTGCCCTCATGAAGCTGGGCTTCACGGTGCTGGCGTTCCTGTCCATGGTGGAGGCGCGCGAACTGGTCAGCGCACCGTCCGCGCCGCTCGTGTACCGGCTACTGTGCGCGGTCGTGCTTGCTCTGCTGGTACTGGCGATCCCGTGCACGAAATCGACGGCGCTGTTCGGCGCGATTTGCGTCGCATACGAGCTGGTGCTGATCGGCGGGCTCGTGCTGAATGAGCAAGGCCTTGCAAATCCGTTGCCGTGGCTGTTGCCCGCGTTCGTCGTGATACCGATCTGCGCGGCGCCGATATGGCTCACGCCCGCGCATTTCGCCACCGGCAGCGCGCTGTTTTACGCGGTGGCCATCGCGCTGCTGCGCGGCAAAACTCATGCGCCCGAGGTCGACGTGGCCGTGTGGACGTGGGTCATCGCGATCGGCGCGCCGACGACGGCGGTGTTCCATTTCGCCTTCTACCATTTCCGCCGCAATCACTTTCTGCTCGAAAGCCAGCTCGCGCAACTCGCCGCAACCGATTCGCTGACCGGCCTGCAAAACCGCCGCTCGTTCGTCAAGCACGCCGAGGGACGACTCGAGACGCTGGCGCCGGGCGCGCGGATCAGCGCGATCTTTCTCGACATCGACAGCTTCAAGTCGCTCAACGACCGCTTCGGCCATGCGGTCGGCGACCACGCGCTGTTTCAGGTCGCGCAGGTGCTGAAGGACGCGGTCGCGCTTTACCACAGCGTGAGCCGCATCGGCGGCGAAGAGTTCGCGCTGCTGATCGACGACGACCTCACCGGCGCGCTGCAATTCGCCGAGCGGCTGCGCCTCGACATCGCCGCGATCGAACGGCCGGACGGCAATCTGACCGCGAGCTTCGGCGTGGCCGAGCACCGGCGCGGCGAAAGCTTCATGGTGCTGCTCGATCGCGCCGACGAAGCGTTGCTGCGCGCGAAGCAGACGGGCCGCAACCGTGTCTGCGCCGAGCGCGCGCGGCCGTTCGACGCGCTGCAGCCGCCGTTCGACGACGTGCTTGCGCCGCGTTACCGCTGGGAAGACTTCTATCTGATCTCGCACTTTCAGCCGCTCTACAGCCTGTCGCATCAGAAGCAGGTCGGCTTCGAGGCGCTGCTGCGCGGCGAGCACGACGACGGCACGCTGGTGCCGCCGGTCGTGATGTTCGCGCCGAAGCCGTCGAGCGACGAAGGCGCGCTCGACCGCGCGAGCCACGCGGTCCATCTCGGCAACGCGCGCCGCGCGCTGCCCGGCGATGCCTGGCTGTTCCTGAACATCTTGCCGTCCACCTTCGTCGCCGACGGCTATGCCGATCAGTTGACGAAAATCGTGCGCGCCGCGGGGCTCGAACCCGAGCGCGTGATTCTGGAGATCCTCGAATCGCATGGCGGCAGCGTCGACGAGATGTCGCGCGCGGCGGCGCGCTATCGCCAGCACGGCTTCCTGATCGCAGTCGACGACTTCGGCGCGGGCCAGTCGAACCTCGACCGGCTGCTGCGGATCCGGCCGGACATCGTGAAGCTCGACGGCGAGCTGATTCGCGCGACCACGCACGGCACCCAGCAGCCGATCCTGCCGAAGCTCGTGTCGCTGCTGCATCAGGCGGGGATGCTAGTGGTCGTCGAAGGTGTCGAGACGACCGACGAGCTGATTCTCGCGGTCGAGTCGAATGTCGATTTCGCGCAGGGCTATCTGCTCGGCCGGCCCGCTGTCGAGATCGCGCCGCCCGAGTCGGTGCACCGCCAGATCGACGATGCATTCGACGTGATCGCGCAGGGCCGCGCGCATCAGTATGCGTTGTTCGAATCCGAGCTGGAGCCGTACCGGGTCGAACTGCGGCGCGCGGCCGACGGCTTGCGCGCCGGCGTCACGATGGACGACGCGTTCGCGCTGCTCGCGACCTTCAAGCGCTGCATCAGCTGCTTCCTTCTCGACGATACCGGCCGCCAGATCGGTCACGAGGTGCGCGGGCCGGCATGGTGCAAGGACGCCGCGTCGCTGCAGCCGGTCGCGAATCCGCGCGATGCGCGCTGGGATCATCGGCCGTACTTCCGCAATGCGGTGCTGCTGCCCGGCGAGGCGATCACCAGTAATCCGTATCTGTCGCTCGCGAGCGGGCGGCCGTGCATCGCGGTGACCCTGGCCGTGCATTTGGCGAGCGGGCGCTGTGTGATGGGGGTCGAGCTGGATTGGTCGGCGCGAGGCTTGCCCTGGCCGGCGGGGGAGTAGGGGAAGGCCGCGAGCGCGGGGCGGGTGAGGCGGCCCGCGGCTTTTGTTGCGTCAATATCCGCCTTTGACACGCGGTGCGACCGTCGCTGTGCTCTTGTACGACGCAGCGAGGTCCGCGGCCGCGCGGCTCAGCAAGCCCGTGTCCGTGCCCACCGCGACGAAGCTCGCGCCCGCTGCCAGATATTCGGCCGCCAGCGCGGGATCAGGTGCGAGCACGCCCGCCGCCTTGCCGGCGCCGCGCACGGTTTCGATGCCGCGGCGAATCGCGTCGCGCACGCGTGCGTCGCCCGGTTTGCCGAGCAATCCCATCGACGCGCTCAGATCCGACGGCCCGAAAAACACGCCATCGACGCCATCCACGCGCGCGATCTCCGCGAGGTTGTCGAGGCTCTGCACGGTCTCCGCCTGCACGATCACGCATAGTTCGTCGACGGCAGTGTTCAGATAGTCGGGCACACGATTCCAGCGCGACGCACGCGCGAGCGCGCTGCCGACGCCGCGGATACCCTGCGGCGGATAACGCGTGGCCGCGACCGCATCGAGCGCCTGCGCGGCCGTGTCGATCATCGGCAGCAGCAGCGTTTGCGCGCCGATGTCGAGCAACTGCTTGATCAGCGCGGCGTCGCTTTTCACCGGCCGCACGACCGGATGCGACGGATACGCAGCGACCGCCTGCAGCTGCGACAGCGTGCTGCGCACGTCGTTCGGCGCGTGCTCGTTGTCGATCAGCAGCCAGTCGAAACCGGCGGTGGCGAGCAGCTCGGTCACGTAGGCGTCGGCGAGCGCGGCCCACAAGCCGAACTGCGGCTTGCCGTCGGCGAGCGCGCGTTTGAAGGGGTTGGTCGGCAAGGACATGTCGTTGCTCTCAGATGAAGTTCAAACCGATGCCGCCGAGCGGGCCATAGTCGACGTGGAACGTGTCGCCCGCGCGGGCCGGAATCGGGCTCGTGAATGAGCCGCTCAGGATGACGTCGCCCGCGTTCAGTGATTCATCGTACGGAGCAATCTTGTTGGCGAGCCACGCGACGCCGGTGGCCGGATGGTTGAGCACCGCCGCCGCGAGCCCGCTTTCCTCGACCGCGCCGTTCTTGTACAGCAGCGCGCCGACCCAGCGCAGGTCGACCTCGAGCGGACGCACGGGCCTGCCGCCGAGCACGACGCCCGCGTTGGCGGCGAAGTCGGAGATCGTGTCGTAGACCTTGCGCGGCGCGCGCGTTTCGCGATCGAACTGCTCGATTCGGGCGTCGATGATTTCGATGGCCGGCGTTACATAGGCGGTCGCGTCGAGCACATCGAACAGCGTGACGCCTGGGCCCTTCAACGGTTTGTTCAGCACGAACGCGAGTTCCACCTCGACGCGCGGCGCGATGAAGCGATCCGTGCGAATGTCCTGGCCGCTGCCGATGAACATGCTGTCGAGCAGCGGCGCGTAGTCGGGTTCGTCGATCTGCGACGAGCGCTGCATCGCGCGCGACGTCAGGCCGATCTTCCTGCCCTTGATCACGTGGCCTTCGGCGAGTTTCAGCTTGACCCACTCGCGTTGAATCGCGTAGCCGTCCTGTACGGTCATCTGTGGATACTGCGCGGAAAAATGGCGCAGCTGCGTGCGGGTCTTTTCCGCGTGATCGAGTTGCGCGGCGAGGTCGCGAATGGTTTGTTCGTCTAGCATGATGTGTCAGCGCTTGAGCCGCGCATGCAGATTGTTGTGCTTCCAGGTGCCGGCTTCGCTGAACTCGTTGATTTCGAGCGACAACGCGAGCCCCTGCCGTTCGAACTCAGGGGCGAAGCACTGCTTGATCAGCGCGAACAGCGCGTCGCCGGTCGCCTTCTTGACGGCCTCCGAGCGACCCGCGCCGATCTTCAGGTTTGCGTGCAGGAACGCGGCGTCGGGGCTCCCATCGGCGATGCAGTACTGTTCGCAGCGCAGCGCGCGCACGCGAATACCGCCGAGCGGATAGACGCGCTCGCCGCTATCGCGCTGCGCGTCGAGGCACTGCGCGAGGTCTTTGCAAAGTTCGCCGAGCCGTTGAGCATCCGCGAGGTTGCCGCTGTATTCGAGTGTCAAGTGAGGCATGGCGATTTCCTCGCGAATGTCAGACGGGTAGCGGCGTGACCGGGAAGATCGCGTTGATCTGACCGGTGCCCGAACTGCCGAAATAAGGCGTGATGACTTCAACCTTGCCGTCGTAACAGTCCCAGCCGAGCGCGCCTAGCAGCATCGCCGTATCGTGCATGCCGCCTTCGCCCCAGCATTTCTCGTTGTAGAGCGGCAGCATGTCGCAGAAGGTCTTCCAGTCGCCGGCTTCCCACATGCGCACCACGCTGCGATCCATCTGTTCGAGGAACGGGCTCCAGACTTTGTGCAAGAACTGATCGGCGGTGCCGTTGTTCGCGAAGTGATGCGACAGCGAGCCGCTCGCGAGAATGGCCACGGTACCGTCATAGCGTTCTTCGATGGCCTTGCGCACCGCGAGGCCGAAGCGCGCGCTGGTCGCGAGGTCGTGCCACATACACCAGCCCGCCACCGACACCGTCTTGAAGTGCTGATCGCTGTTCATATAGCGCATCGGCACCAGCGTGCCGTATTCGAGTTCGAGCGTGGTCGCGCTGTGCGCGCGGCTTTTCACGCCCATTTCGTTGGCGACTTCTGCGATCAGCTCACCGAGCCCGACATTGCCCGGGTACGCGTACGGCATGTTCCTGATGAAATGCGGCAGCTCGTTGCTCGTGTACACGCCTTCGAATTTGGGCGCGCAATTGATGTGGTATTCGCTATTCACGAGCCAGTGCACGTCGAACACGACGATCGTATCGACGCCGAGTTCGCGACAGCGTCGGCCGATTTCGTGGTGTCCGTCGATCGCGGCCTGACGGCAACCTTTGTGCGGACCGTCGAGCTCGGATAAATACAACGACGGCACGTGTGTGACTTTTGCTGCCAGCGCGAGTTTGCCCATCGCGGTCTCCCAGGTTTTTTCGATGTCGCTGTTAGATGCCCCAGCGCGGAATATGATGCGAGCCGAGCGACACGCAGACGTTCTTCGGTTCGAGGAACACTTCATAGCTCCACGTGCCGCCTTCGCGGCCCACACCTGACGCTTTGGTGCCGCCAAACGGCTGACGCAGATCGCGCACGTTCTGGCTGTTCACAAAGCACATGCCCGCTTCGACGGCGGCCGCCACGCGCAACGCGCGGCCCGTATTCTCGGTCCAGATATAGCTCGACAGACCATACGAAATATCGTTGGCGAGACGGATCGCCTCGGCTTCATCGTCGAACGGAATCAGGCACGCGACCGGTCCGAAGATCTCTTCCTGAGCGATCCGCATGCGGTTGTCGACGTCGACGAACACGGTCGGCGTGACGAAATTGCCGTGGCGCAACGCGGCGGGCAAGTCGGGCGCATCGAGGCCGCCGCACGCGAGCGTCGCGCCTTCCTTCGGGCCGAGCTCGATATAGCTGCGTACTTTCGCGAGATGCCCCTGGCTGATCATCGGGCCGACGATCGTGCTGTCCGCGAGCGGATCGCCCACCGTCAGACGCTTCGCGCGCTCGATAAAGCGCTCGGCGAAGTGCGCGTAAATGGAGCGCTGCACGAGAATGCGCGAGCCCGCGGTGCAGCGCTCGCCGTTGTTCGAAAAGATCATGAACACCGCGGCATCTAGCGCGCGTTCGAAGTCGGCGTCGTCGAAGATCACGAACGGCGATTTGCCGCCCAGCTCCATCGAGAACTTCTTCAGGCCCGCGGTTTGCACGATGCGATTGCCGGTCGCGGTCGACCCGGTGAACGACACCGCGTGCACGTCGCGATGCGCGACGAGCGGTTCGCCCGCTTCCTTGCCGTAGCCGTGCACGACGTTCAGCACGCCCGCCGGAATGCCCGCTTCGAGCGCGAGCTTGCCGAGCATCGAGGCGGTCAGCGGCGACAGCTCGCTCATCTTCAGCACGGCGGTATTGCCGAACGCGAGGCACGGCGCGACCTTCCAGGTGGCCGTCATGAACGGCACGTTCCACGGCGAGATCAGCGCGCACACCCCGACCGGATGAAACAGCGTGTAGTTCAGATGCGACTCGGTCGGGTACGTGTGGCCGTCGACGCGCGTGCACATCTCGGCGAAATAGCTGAAGTTGTCGGCCGCGCGTGGCACCAGTTGCTTGCGCGTCTGCGAGATCGTCTGACCGGTGTCCTTCGTTTCGGTCTCCGAGATTTCCGGCACGTGCTTCGTGATCAGCTCGCCGAGCTTGCGGATCAGTTTCGCGCGTTCCGCGGCGGGTTTCGCGGCCCAGGCGGGGAACGCGCCTTTGGCCGCTTGCACGGCCGCATCGACTTCTTTCGCGCCGCCGCGCGCGACTTCGGCGAGCACTTCCTGCGTGGCTGGATTGACGGTTTCGAAGTAGTCACTCGAGGTGCACATCTCGCCGTTGATCAGATGGTCGATCGGCATTGCGTTGTCCTTTTGCTGTTCGCTGGGTTTTTGCTGTCCATCAGAGGCCGAAGTCCGCGTCCGATGCGATCGTGTTGACGAGGCGGCCGAGGCCGTCGATCTCGCACACGACTTCATCGCCCGCGTTGACGTTGACGATGCCTTCGGGCGTGCCGGTCAGGATCACGTCGCCGGGCGCGAGCGTCATGAAGCCGCTCAGGTATTCGATCAGCGCGGGGATGTCGGTGACGAGATCGCGCGTATTGCCGCACTGCTGACGCGCGCCGTTCACGAAGGTGCGCAGCTCGAGTTGCGTGGCGTCGGCGATGTCGGCGGCGTCGACGAACCAGGGGCCGAGCACCGTGCCGCCGTCGCGATTCTTCACGCGCAGATTCGGGCGATAGTAGTTTTCGAGGTAGTCGCGAATCGCGTAGTCGTTCGCGATCATGTAGCCGGCCACGTGCTGCATCGCGTCTTTACGCGCGACGTTTTGCGCGGTTCGCCCGATCACGACCGCGAGCTCGCACTCGTAGTGCATGAACGTGACGCCGGCGGGGCGGCGCGTGACGCCGCGATGGCCGAGTACCGTGCCCGGTCCCTTCAGGAACACCAGCGGTTCTTCCTGCTTGCTGAACTGCAACTCCTTCGCGTGCTCCGCGTAGTTCAGCCCCAGCGCGAAGATCGTGCCGACTTCAATCGGCGCGAGCCAGACCACTTCGTCCTCGCGACGCACGCGACCGTCGGCGAGACGGACACCCTGCTCGTGCGGATACGCTTCGTGAATCGCTCCCGCATAGGCGACGCGGCCGCGCATCATGATTGTTCTCCATGGTGTTGATCGACGCGCACGAACGAGATGGTCAACGGCGGCAGCGTGCCGATCGACAGCGTGGCCGTATCGCCGACATGCGCGACAGGCGAGCCATGCCGCACGCCCAGGGTCAGCACGTCGCCCGCGTTCAGCGTCATGAAGTCGGTGACGTCGGCGAGCAATTGCGCGACGTTGCGCACCGACGATGCGGTGCTCGCCACAAACGGTTCGGCACCGTTCAGCGATATGGCGATGTCGAGCCGATCCGGCGCGGCGACATGGCGGGCGGCGACGAGCGCGGGTCCGATCACGCAGAAGCCGTCGCGTGCGCGCAGCCGTACGTTGGGCCGATACACGTTGGTGTGCGGCACGCTCAGATCGCCGACCAGCGTATAGCCAGCGATATAGTCCGCCGCGCGCTCGACGCCGACGCGCGTCGCGGTGCGGCCGATCACGATGCCGAGCGATGCGCCGACCTCGACGCCGAGCGCGTCATCCGGCACGACCACGCGCGCCCGATGTCCGGCCAGCGTATTGCGCGGCTTCAGATACAGAATCGGCGCTTTCGGCGGCGTCTTGTACGGTGCCGCATGCACTGCGTCGCCCAGCGCGTTCAAGGCGGCGCGATCGTTAAGCAGGACTCCGTACACCGCGCCGCTGACCGGCGCGCGACACGCGACGCCGCGCGCGAGCAACGCGGCCGCGGCGTGCGCGTCGACGTCGCGAGGCAGCGCGTCGCCTTCGGGATGCAGTAGATGATCGGCAAGGGCAAACATATATTCGCAGCCTCGTGGCGAAAGTTCGGCGAAAACACTAAGATGTTAGTAGTATCCTGCTTGATATGATTGACGGTCAATAGGCTGTCAGTTGATCGCGGGTTTTCCCGTAAGCTTCGACAGCTTTTCTTTCCGATTCCTTGCCAACATGTCCGCTGCGTCCACCCGGGTTTTGCACCGCAATCTGCCGATGCTGTTATTACGCGCTCGCGAAAAAATGATGGAGCGCTTTCGTCCGTTGATCACCGCGCACGGACTCACCGAGCAGCAATGGCGAGTGATTCGCGCGCTCAACGAGCACGGCCCGATGGAGCCGCGCCAGATCTCCGACATCTGCACGATTTCGAGCCCGAGCATGGCCGGCGTGCTCGCGCGCATGGAAAGCATGGAGCTCGTGACGAAGGAACGTTTCGCGGAGGATCAGCGGCGCGTACTCGTGTCGCTGACGGATACGAGCATCGAACTGGTACGCGTGATTTCGAAGGATCTCGAGGCGCACTATCGCGAACTCGAGCGCAAGGTGGGACCGGAGATCGTCGAGCGCGTATATCGCGCGGTCGACGATCTGCTGGCGGGGTTGTCGGAAGAGGATGAGTGACGCGGTGGCTTACCAGCCGTAAAACCTCTGCCACGCGACGCTGCTGCCGTCCGGCGCGACCGCGTGATACTCGGGGAACTGCGCGCCGGTCGCGCACGCGTGGTTCGGCAGGATGCGCAGTTTCATACCGATCGGAAAGCGCTGCGCGATGTCGTCGCTCTGTGCATCGGCTTGCGGATCGGCCTGAGCCGCCGCAAGAATCCCGTGCTCCTGGTTGGCGCCGCTCACGACATAGCCCGGCAGCAACGTGCCATTGAGCAAACACGGCTGCCCATAACCGAAATCGTGCGACTGCCGCGAGGTGCCGCGATCGCGGCTTAGCGCCATCCAGCCCGCGTCGAGAATCGCCCAGCCTTTGTCTTCCTGATGACCGATCACGGTCGTGAGTACGCTGAGCGCGATGTCGTCGAGCGTGCAGACGCCCACGTTGTGCATGACCAGATCGAACAGCACGTAGACGCCGGCCCGCACCTCGGTGACGCCTTCGAGATTCCGTGCGGCGAGCGCGGTCGGCGTCGAACCGACGCTGACCGCTGGACACGCGATGCCCGCTTCGCGCAGCCGCTCGGCGGCGCGCACGCAGCCCGCGCGCTCCTGCTCCGCGAGCGCGGCGAGCGCTTCGGGCGTATTCAACTCATAGCTCGAACCCGCATGAGTCATCACGCCGCCGACCTTCACACCGTTCTCGTGCAGAATCCGCCCGACGTCGAGCAGCGTCTGCTGTTCAGGCTGGATTCCCGAGCGATGGCCGTCCGTATCGACCTCGATCCAGACCTCGAACGTTTCGCCGTGCTGGTCGCCGAACGCGGCAAGCGCCGCGGCGGCGGTCGGGTTGTCGACCACCAGCTTCAGATCGCAGCCCTGACGACGCAGCGCGAGCGCGCGCGGCAGCTTCGACGGAACCATGCTGACGGCGTACAGGATGTCGTGGACGCCGGCCGCGTAGAACGCTTCGGCTTCTTTCAGCGTCGATACCGTAATGCCGCGCGCGCCGGCGGCGATCTGCGCGCGCACGACGTCGATGCACTTGGTGGTCTTCACGTGCGGCCGGAACGCGACGCCGAGCGTATTCATCCGCCCTTGCATGCGCGCGATGTTCTTCTGCATCCGCGCGACGTCGATCAACGCGGCCGGGGTTTCGATCTGTTCGAGTTTCATGCTTGCACCTGAGGAACGAGGTGAGGTTTTAGGTTCAATGGCGACGCTCGCGGCCAAAGCTTGTGAGCCACGGCACGAGCCCGTCGAGCGATGCCGCTTCGACCTCGGGCGCTTGCGCACCCGCAACGAGCGGCAGGCCGACCCGGTTGTGCCAGTAGGTCCGCAGACCCACGGCCGCGGTGCCGAACATGTCGTAGCTCGACCCGGCGACGAACGCGGCGCGCCGCGGTTCGACGCCGAGTTTGTCGAGCGCGAGACGGTACGGGAGCGGGTCCGGCTTGTAGACGCCGGCTTCCTCGGCGGTCACGATCGCGTCCCAGCGCACGGGCAACAGCGCGGCCGCCTGCAAGCCGAGCCGCGTGGAGCAGTTGGTGACAACCGCGAGCTTGCAGTGCGGCGCGAGCGCACGCAATGCGTCGAGCGCGCCCGGCCATGGCGTCAGATTCAGCCAGTCCGTTTCGAGCGCGTTCGCGGCCGCTTCGGACAGACCGACTTGCGTGGCGGCTTTCCGCACCAGTTGTTCGTAGGGGACGTAACGGCCGCAGCCGTACGTCAGACGCAGATAGGCGGCACGCCAGGCGCGACCCGCTTCGTCGGAGCCTGCCGCGCGGTTCCACGAGGTCCACGAGTCGAGCAGGGCGGTGAGCAGGTCGAACAGGACCGCGTCGGGGTAGGCGGGGGTGTCGGTGGCGTGGGCGGCAGCAGTCATGATTGCATGTGGGCCGGCTGTTGAAGATGAGTCGATTATAGGTTTTCGATAGGACGTCAGCGTTCAGGGGGGATGACTCTTAGATTCAGACTAACTGAATCATCGCCGCCACGGTGGCAGCGGCCTGAAGCGGCTTTGCAGATACTGCATGAAATGGCGCGTGCGCGCCGGCAGCCCCGTGCGCTGATGCGTGAGCGCGATCACGTTCGCATCCGGCGCTTTCCAGCCCGGCAGCACACGCACCAGTTTGCCCTTCGCAAGATCGTCTGCGACGTCCCATTCGGAGCGCAGAATCACGCCACGCCCCTCACAGGCCCATTGGCGGATCACGTCACCGTCGTTGCAGCTCAGATGCGCGCATACGCGCACGCTGCGGCGCGTGCGGCCCTTGCTGAACTGCCACAGCGACACGTCCTCGTTGTTTTCGCGCAGCACGATGCAGGGCAGCCGGCTCAACGCTTCCGGCGATTCGGGTTGGCCGACTCGCTTGACCAGTGCGGGCGCCGCGCAGACGAAGCGCGCGTTCGGCGCGATCGTATAGCCGATCAGGTTCGACAGCGGCAGCTCGCCGATATGCACGACGATATCGAAGCGATCGAGCGTTTCGGTCAACGGCCGGTCCGACAGCGTCAGCGCGACGTCGATATCGGGGTTCTGCTGCTGGAACTCGCCGATCAGCGGCGCCAGATGGCTTCGTCCGAAACCGAGCGGCGCATTGATCTTCAGCGTGCCGACGAGGCCGCCGCGGCGCGTTTGCAGATCGTCGAACAGCGCGTCGAACTGCGCGATCAGATCGGCGCCGCGCTCGCACAGCAGCAGGCCTTCGTCGGTGAATTGCAGGCGGCGCGCGCTGCGGTTCACGAGCTGCGCGCCGAGCTTCTTTTCGAGTTGCTGCAAACGCTGCGTGACCGCCGACGGCGACAGCGCGAGCCGCCGCGCGGCGGCGATCAGACTGCCGCTCGCGCGCAGTGTGAGCAGGAAGCGTATATCGGCCGAATCGTTCATGAGGGCGAGGTGAGTGCATTGGCGGAAGCGTGGAATCTCGCAGCATAATGCGTCCCGCTCGATCACAGGGTAAAGTGGCGCTTCCGGTCTATTGATTCAATCATTGGAAAAGAAGTCCATGTCGTTGCCTCATGAGTCGTCCGCGAACGACGCAGCGCCCGATACTCCGCTGAAACAGGCGGTTTTTCTGCACACGGGCTGGCGCAGCGCGGGCACGTGGGTGTGGTCGCGGCTGCGCGAACTCGAAGGCGCGGCCGGTTTCTACGAGCCGCTCAGCAACGTGCTCGCCGATCTCAAACTGGCCGACGTGCCCGCGTCGCGGCCGACCTTGACCTCGGGTCACCCGCCGCTGGCCGCGCCATACTTCGACGAATACCGGCCGTTTTTGCGCGAAGACGCGCGCGGCGTCGCGGGTTACGACCGGCGTTTCAGCATCGATCGCTTTACCCGCGAGCCCGATGCGACGTTCCCGTCAATGCAGGCCTATCTGCGCGCGCTGAGCGCACACACGGTCGAGCAGGGCCGCGTGCCGGTGTTCAAGTTTTGCCGCACGGGCGGTCGTCTGCCGTGGCTGAAGCGCGCGTTTGCCGAGGCGCTGCAGGTGGGTGTGCTGCGCAATCCCGCGTCGCAGTTCGCGTCGGGTTGGCTGCTGCGGCAGCAATGGAGCAATGCGTTTTTTGTCGCCGCGCCGTTTCGCGTGCTCGGTCTGAATCAGATCGATCCGCTGGTGAGCGAGGCGATCGGCGTGTGCGGCGTGCGCCTGCCGCCGCTGCCGCCGATGCCCGATGACGCATATGCGCTCGCGTGCGAGCAGTTCGCGCGTACGGTGGACAGCGACAACGCGTATCGCGCGTTCATTGCGTTGTGGATTCTCTGCGCGCTGCGCATGGGTGAGGGCGTCGATCTGCTGATAGATATGGAACGGCTCGGCGAGTCGCGCGACTACGCGAGCGGCCTGAGCGCCGCGTTCGACGCGCAATGCGGCTTGTCACCCGACTTCACGAGCGCGCGCGATCTGGTCGTTGAAACGCGGCGCAGCGCGGCGCGCATGACGGGCATCGACGGCGGCGCGTTGCGCGCCGTGCACTCCGCCGCGCTGAAATTCCTGAAGGCGCAGCCGGGTATCGACCCGGCGTTCGTCGAGGTGGTCCGCCAGAAAATGGTGCTGGCCAACGAGTTGACCGAAACGTGGCGCTAGCCCGCCGCCGACACCGCCGCGCGCAGCCCGAGCAGATAGCTGTCCACGCCGAAGCCGCAAATCTGCCCTTTGACGATCTCCGCGAACACCGACTGATGGCGGAACGCCTCGCGTGCGTGAATGTTCGACATGTGGATCTCGACCACTGGCACCGTCAGGATCGCGAGTGCGTCGCGAATGCCATAGCTGTAGTGCGTCCACGCGCCGGCGTTGATCAGCACGCCGTCGGCGTTGTCGGTGAACGCCTGGTGAATGCGCTCGCACATCGCCGCTTCGCTATTGGTCTGAAAGCTTTCGACCCGCACGCCGAGCTCGTCGCCGAGCGCGCGCAGCCGTGCGTCGATTTCTTCGAGCGTGATCGTGCCGTATTGCGCGGGATCGCGCTTGCCGAACATGTTGTGGTTGATGCCGTGCAGCATCACGAATGTTTTCATAGAGCCATCCTGAGTAATCAACTGTGAAATATCGGCGCCAATTCGGCTTGTTTTAGTGGACCGCCGCCGCGGCAGCGCGGGTCGTATCGACGACCGCACCGGTCTTCGCCGCTTCGACGATCGCCTCGGTGATACGCAGATTCTGCAAACCGTCCTGCGCGCTGACGAGCGGCGGCTCCTTGCCGTGAATCACGCGCACGAAATGCTCGAGCTGCAGCTTTAGCGGGTCGTCGCGCGTCATCTCGGCGACGCTGACGTCGAACGGCTTCCACCACGAGCGGTCCGCGGCTTTGGCGTAGGTCTTCAGGCGCATCGTCGGTACCGCGAGCGAGCCGAAGGTGCCCGCGATCACGTAGCAGTCTTCGTCCGGATACGACGGATAGGCCTTGTTCTCTTGCGACGTTTGCTCCCAGCTGCGCGCGCTCGCGGCGGTATCGGACAGCATGAAGCTGCCGAGCGCGCCGTTCGCGAAACGCAGGTTGATCGCGACCGTATCCTCGACCGGAAAGCCGCGCGTCGCATGCGACGAGAAAGCCTGCACGGCGACGATGTCGCCGCACAGCATGCGCAGGTTGTGCACCTCGTGAATCATGTTCAGAAGGATCGGACCGCCGCCGGGCTGGCGCCGCCAGTCGGCGTCGGCGAAGTACTCGTCGGGTTTGAAGAACACCGCGCTGCCCATCACCGCGACGAGCTTGCCCAGCCGCCCCTCGTCGATCAGCTGCCGCGCGCGCGCCATGATCGGACTGTGCGCGCGATGATGACCGATCAGCAGCGGCACGCCGCTGCGCGCCGCGTCGGCGGCGAGCGTTTCCGCTTCGTCGACGCTCGGCGCGATCGGCTTTTCCAGCAGCGTCGGCACGCGCGCCGCGAGGCAACGCGACGCGTGTTCGACGTGCAGCTGGTTCGGCGTCGCGAGAATCACGCCGTCGGGGCGATCGCGTTCGAGCAGTTCGTCGAGCGTGCGGAACAGCGGCACGCCGGCCTCGGCCGCGAGCGCGGCGGCTGCGGGCGACGGATCGACGATCGCCGACAGCGTGCACGCGTCGCTTTGCTGCGCGACCGCCATATGAGCGCGGCCGATGTAGCCCGCGCCGGCGACGGCGATCCGGGTGCTGGTCATGAGCGGGTTCCCTGAAAGTACTGGTTAAGGCGCGCTAGCCGGCAAGCGGGCTCAAGCAACGGCTTTTTTTCCCGCGGCCATGCTTTGCGCGCGCATCGCGTCGTAGCTGAGCTTGTCCATCGGCACGGCATTCTTTTCGCCGAGGTCGCTGAGACGCACACGGAAGTTCTCGCGCGCGCTCCATGCGGAGATCGCGCATACGATCGTGATGCCGAACGTGATCGCGCCGATCGTCAGCGGCACGTTGTGCGATCCCGGCGGCGCGACGTAGGCGAACAGGGCTGGCAGCAGCGCGGTGATCGTCGTGCCGATGTTCTGGCCGATCGCCATCGCCGAGACGCGCGAACGCGTCGGGAACAGTTCCGGGTAGAAGCTCGGGAAGATCGCGTTGTAGCCTTGATAGATGACGCCCCACATCAGGATCGACATCACCATCGCGAGCGGCACGTTGTGGATGCTGATCGCGTACAGATACGCGAAAGAAAGCAGCCCTGCCCCGAGCGCGCCGACGATGATCGGCAGACGCCGCCCGATCCGGTCGGATAGGTTGCCCACGTACGGAATCACCAGCACCGCGACGATGTTGCCGATCACCGGAATCCACAGATACAGGCTTTTCGAAAAGCCGATCCCGTACGACGGCTGCACCGCGTACGCCGCACCAAAAATCGTCGCGACGACCGGGATCACGTTCATCAGCGAGCACAGCACGACGCGCAGCATGTCGCGCCAGTTGTACTTGAACGCTTCGACGATCGGCGAGCGCGGCACACCGCCGCTCGCGCCTTCCTTCTCGAACGCGGGCGTTTCGTGGACTTCGCGGCGGATGATGTAGCCGGCGATCAGCACGATCGCGCTGAGCAGGAACGGAACGCGCCATCCCCACGAGTTGAACGATGTGTCGTCCATGTAATAGGCGAGCGGCAGGAATACGGCGGCGGCGAGAATCTGGCCGGCCTGCACGCCTTGCAGCGTGAAGCTCGCGTAATAGCCGCGTCGTCCGAATGGCGCGTGCTCGAGGATCATCGAGCTGGCGCCCGAGATTTCACCGGCGACCGCGAAGCCCTGGATCAGCCGCAGCACGACGAGCAGCACCGGCGCGAGAAAGCCGATCTGGTGATAAGTCGGCAGCAAGCCGACCGCCATCGTCGACAGACCCATCAGGAACATGCAGAGCAGCAGTACGTTCTTGCGCCCGTGGGTATCGCCCCAGTGCCCGAGCACGATCGCGCCGATCGGCCGCGCGACGTAGCCGACGCCGTAGGTTGCGAGCGATGCGACGATCGCGATCTTCGGGTTGCCGGAAGGGAAGAACAGTTGAGGAAAGATGAGCGCGGCGGCCTGCGCATAGATGAAGAAGTCGTAGTACTCGAGTGCCGAGCCAATCCAGCCGCTGGCGGTTGCCTTGCGCGCCTGCGAGCTATGTCCGCCACTTGCCGATGCGTTCGTTTGCATGTCGTCTCCTGAATGGGAAATATTTTTGTCAGCTTCTACGGCTGAATCATTGGCGCTTTTAAACGGGCACCGCGCAAGCCAGGATTTTCCTGATCTCGTTGCCGCGGTGCAGCACAACGGTATGGATCGACGCATGTCATACGCCGCCGCGGCACACTGCGGGTTAACCACGGCCTGAGTGCGCCGGGCATTGCATTGGACCGCCGTTCAAACGACCGGCCCTTGCCCAAGCCATCCGTTGCAGCTAGGGTAATAGCGTTATGCGCCGACACAATGCGTCCAGATGCAAAATCAGAATGCGCTCACAGCCACGAATGAATCCTTCCTGCGCGATCTGCAGCTGTTCTGTCATATCGCGCGGCGCGGCAGTTTTGTCGCGGCGTCGACGGAGATGGGGCTGTCGCCGTCGCATGTGAGCAAGCGCATCGCCATGCTCGAAGCCGGTCTCGGCGTGAAGCTGTTTCAGCGCACCACGCGCCGCGTCAGCGTGACGAGTGACGGCGAAGCCGCGCTGCAATGGGCGCAAAAAATTCTCGATGACGTGCAGGGCATGGCCGACGCGTTCGCCTATCGCCGCACCGAGCTGAGCGGTCTGTTGCGTATCAGCACGAGTTTGCGGCTCGGCCGCAAGCACGTGTCGCCGATTCTCGCGATGCTGCGCGAGCGCCACCCGAACCTCGAAATCTGGCTCGAACTGCTGGATCGGCGCGCGGATGTGGTCGGCGAGAACTTCGATATCGACGTGCGCGTGGGCGAAGTCCAGGAGCCGCATCTGATCGCGCACAAGATCGTGGAGAGCGCGCGGATTCTGTGCGCGTCGCCGGCTTATCTCGAGCAGCACGGTGCACCGGTCGAACTCAACGATCTGACCGGCCACGATTGCCTGCTGTTTCGCGGCCGCGACGACCGCTTCGGAGTCTGGCGTCTCAGCGGGCCGCACGGCGAAAAGAGCGTGAAGGTGACGGGCACGGTCGCGTCGAATCTGAGCGACATCGTCGTGCAGTGGGCGAAGCAGGGCTACGGGATCGTGATGGTGTCGGTCTGGGACGTGGCCGAGAGCCTGCGCGCGGGCGAACTGGTGCGTGTGCTGCCCGACTATCAGCAGTCCGCCGATGTGTGGGCGGTGACGGCCGAGCGCTTGTCGTCGTCGGCGCGGATTCAGGTGTGTATCGAGTTTCTCAGGGAGCAGCTGACACGCGGACCGTATGCACTGGTGACGCGCGGCGTGGGCGGACTCTGAGCTGCGCATGCCCGGGTCCCGGGTCCGGCGCCCACACGCTTGCGTGTTTACACGCTCGAAGCCGTATCCTCTTCCGCCGCGTCGAGCTCGCTGCGTTGGAGCGTCGTGACGGAGTCGGGAACGACCGTCGCGGCCGTGACGGGCCGCGGGTCTTCGATGCTGTAACGCAGGCGCCAGCCTTCACGATAGAAGCGCAACTGCCGGTAGCGCATCAGATAGACAAGACCGACGAGCGCCGCGCCGAAGCCCGATGCCGCGCCGACGCCGAGCGCCCAGCGCGGGCCGAAACGGTCGGCAACCCAGCCGACCACCGGCGCGCCGAGCGGTGTGGTGCCGAGCGCGATCGCGAGCAGGATCGCGATGACGCGGCCGCGCATCGCGGGCTCGGTGGTCAGTTGCACGAGGCTATTGGTCGAGGTGGTGAAGGTCTGCGTCGACACGCCGATCACGACCAGCACGATCCCGAACAGCACATAGTTGGGCATCAGCGCGGCTGTCGTGCAGCCGATGCCGAATATCGCCCCCGCGCCGAGCAGCAGCCCGATCGTGGGCCGCGCGCGGCGCGCGGCGAGCAGTGCGCCGGTGACTGAGCCGATTGCCATCGTCGAACTGAGCAGGCCGTACTCGCTGGCGCCGGCACGGAACGCGGTGACGGACATCGTCGAGATGAAGATCGGGAAGTTCAGGCCGAAGGTGCCGATCAGGAACAGCATCAGGAGCGCCGCCTTCAGATCGGGGCGGGTCCACACATATTTGAAGCCTTCGACGAAGCTGCCGCGCGAGCGCACGTTGCGCGGCTTGATATGCAACTGGTCGAGCCGCAGCATGCGCAGCGCGCCGAGCACCGCGACGAACGACAGTGCATTGATCAGAAACACCCAGCCGCTGCCCACCGACGCGATCAGCAGACCGGCGACTGCCGGGCCGAGCATACGCGCGGCGTTGAACGACGTGGAGTTCAGCCCGACCGCGTTGGCCAGATCGCGCTCGCCGACGAGGTCGGATACGAAGGTCTGGCGCGCGGGGGAATCGAACGCGGTCACGCAGCCGAGCAGCCCGGCGAACACGTAGACCTGCCATAGCTGCACGAGCCCCGTGACCGTGAGCAGACCGAGCGCCAGTGCCAGCGTGCCCATCGCCGCCTGCGTCGCGAACAGCAGCTTGCGGCGATCGAAGTGATCGGCCGCGTAGCCGGTGAGCGGCAGCAACAGCATCTGCGGGCCAAATTGCAGCGACATCACGATGCCCACCGCCGTCGCGTTGTGATGCGTAAGCTCGGTGAGCACGAGCCAGTCCTGCGCCGTGCGCTGCATCCACGTGCCGATGTTCGAGACGATCGCGCCGCTCGCCCAGACACGATAGTTGAATATGCGCAGCGAACGGAACGTGGTGCTCACGACAAGGGTGTCCTCAATGCGGGGTGGACTGCATGCGGGTAGTGACTCGCGTCAAGCCGGGCTTGAAGCGCGCGAGCGTTCGAGCAGATCGAGCACTTCCTGCGTCGTGCCGGTTTCGCCCAGGCGCGGGAAGATGCGCGTGATGCTGTTGGCGTGCGCGTCGGCGTTCAGATCGGTCATCGCGTCGACGACGAGCGTGACGTTCAGGCCGGCCTCGCTCGCGAAACGCGCGGTCGATTCGACGCCGATGCTGGTCGCGACACCGACGAGCACCACTTGCGTGACGCCTTGCTGTTGCAGATACGAGGCCAGATCGGTGTTCGTGAAGGCGCCCCACGTGCGCTTCGTGACCAGATGGTCCGACGGCTGCTGCTTCAGTTCGGGCAGCAGATCGGCGAAACCGGCCGGGAAGTCGGCGGAGTGGCGACCCTGCTCGGTGCGGCCCGGTGCACCGGCGGTGACGTTCACGAGCACCACCGGCAGGCCGTGGCGGCGGAACGCGTCGAGCAGCGTAACCGTACGTTCGACGATCTCGCCGGCCGAATAGGGCGCGGTGGGCAACGCGACGACGCCGCGCTGCAGATCGACGACGACCAGTGCGGTTTTGGCATCGAGAGTAGTGAGTGCCATGAAGTGCTCCTGCGAGTGGCGAGACGCGCGTGCGCGCATCGCGAGTTACAAATCGACGAGGCGTTTCAGCAGATCGACGCCCGTCGCGAGCTGTTGCTGTTCGGCTTGCGTGAAGCGCGTTTGAATCGTGCGGCACAGCCAGTCTTCGCGCGCTGCGCGGCTCGCCTTAACCTTCTTGCGAAAGGACGGAGTCAGCGACAGAACCGTCTGCCGTCCATCGTTGGGATCGGGCGCGCCGTTGACGAGCCCCGCGGCTTTCAATGCTGCGAGCGTTTCTCCCATCGACTGCGGACGCATGCCGTGCGCGCGCGCGAGCGCGGTGACCGTGGCCGGGCCTTCGCGTTCCAGCAAATTCAGCACCTGCACCTGCGACGGCGTGAAGTCGCCGACATGCGACTCCTCGCGCAGACGCCGGCGTAGCTTGCCCACCAGCACGCGCAGGTCTTCGGCCAGCGTATGGAGTTCCTCCGGCGTACCGGAAAGAGGGGATTTGCTCATGCGATGAGCTCGTGCGATGACATGATGTGAAGGTATCCTGCTAAGGTTACCTTCGTACCTCGCCTGGGTCAAGGTCTTAGGTGGCGGGACCCCGTACGCGAGGGCAGCGCCACGATCGCGCTCAACGCGCCCGCATCCGCCGGTTGAAAAAACGCCATACCGCGGCGCCGGCCAGCATCGCACCGCCGAGCGCGAGGCCCAGCAACACCAGCGAACTCAGATGCTCGCGCACCACCGGCACGTTGCCGAACAAATAGCCGGCCGCAATCAGCGACACGATCCACAGTGCCGCCCCGGCGGTGACGAACGTGACGAAGCGCGAGAACGTCATTTGCGACACGCCGGCGGCGAACGGCGCGAACGTGCGCACCACCGCGATGTAGGGTGAAAGCAGGAAGGTCAGGCGGCCGCGCGCCTCGCTGAACGCGTGGGCGCGGCTCAGCGCATTGCGGTTGAGCCAGTAGTAGTTGCGGGTGTAGACCTTGTCGCCGACCGCGTGGCCGATCGCGTACCCGACGATGCTGCCGGCCACCGTCGCGACGAACAGCGCGGGCGCGATGATCCACACGTTCAATGCGCCGGTGGCCGCGAGCGCGCCGCAGATGAAGATCAGCGGATCGCCGGGCAGAAAGAACAGCGGCAGAAAAGCGAACTCGACGAACACGACGACGAACAGCAGCGCGTAGATTGCCGTGCCGAATTGCACGATAAGCGCGCTCAGGTGCTGGTCGAGGTGCAGCGCGATCTGCAGCACATTCATCAGGTTCATGTTGGCATGAGCCTCAGGTGGCGTTCGGAACTGATGAGTGTAGTCCCGCGCGCGTGGGTGCAGGTGCTTGCGCGACGAGTTTATGTCGTTTGACGCTTGTCGATGTTGCCGCGCCGATGTCAAACTCGGGTGGTCTTCATCAGATGCAATGCCATGTCGCGCGAGTCCGCCATCACCTTCCGTTTTGCCACGCCGCACGAAGCGGAAACGATTCGCGCCATCGAATTCGAAGCGGGGCTGCGTTTCGTCAGTGTCGGCATGACCGGAATCGCCGACGCACCGCCGATGGCGCGCGAGGTCGTCGAGCGCAAGATCGAAGCGCGCGAGATCATCGTCGCGCTCGACCAGCACGAGGTTTGCGCGGGCTTCGTGATGTTCGAGCCGCAGCCGGCGCGCATCTACGTTCAGGAGCTCGACGTACTGACCTCGCACGCGGGCAGGCGCATCGGCGCGGCATTGATCGAAGAGGTCGCGCGAATCGCGCGCGCGCGGCATTTGGCGCAACTGGTGCTGTCGACGTATCGCGACGTGCCGTGGAACGCGCCGTACTACCGGCGGCTCGGCTTTCGCGAGCTCACCACGTCGGAACTCGACGCGGCATTGCTCGCGCGGCGCGACGCGCATATCGCGCGCGGGCTCGATGAGTCGAAACGGGTATTCATGCGGCGCGATCTGGCCTAGCGCGCAAAAAAGCGGCGGGCGTGGCTGAAATTCAGTCACGCCCGCCGATTTGTCATTTCATGCAGCGGACATGGGCCCGCTGTCACTGCCGATTACACCGTTTCCAGCGCCGGATAATCGGTGTAGCCGGCTTCGCCGCGCGCATAGAACGTCGCCGGAACCGGCGTGTTAAGCGGCGCACCAGATCCGGATTCGCGATGTACAACTTGCCCCAGGCCACCGCATCCGCTTCACCGGCGTCGAGCACCTGCTGCGCGGTTTCCTTCGTGAACTTCTCGTTCGCGATGTACGGGCCGCCGAACGCTTTCTTCAGCTGCGGGCCGAGGCGGTCGTCGCCGAGCGCTTCACGCGCCGCGATAAACGCGATCTTGCGCTTGCCGAGTTCGTGCGCGACATAGCCGAACGTGGCGGCCGGATCGGAATCGCCCATCGTATGCGAGTCGCGGCGCGGCGCGAGATGCACGCCGACGCGGTTTGCACCCCACACGCTAATGCAAGCGTCGGTGACTTCTAGAAGCAGACGCGCGCGGTTCTCGATCGGGCCGCCATAGATATCGGTACGCTTGTTGGTGCTGTCCTGCAGGAACTGGTCGAGCAGATAGCCGTTCGCGCCGTGCACTTCGACGCCGTCGAAGCCCGCGGCCTTCGCGTTTTCCGCGCCCTTGCGGAATGCTTCGACGACACCGGCGATTTCGTCGAGCTCGAGCGCGCGCGGCGTCACGAACGGACGCTCGGGCCGCACGAGGCTCACGTTACCGCCGGCCGCGATCGCGCTCGGCGCGACCGGCAGCTCGCCGTTCAGGAACACCGGGTCCGAAATACGGCCGACGTGCCACAGCTGCAGGAAGATCTTGCCGCCCGCGTCGTGCACGGCCTGCGTGACGAGCTTCCAGCCTTCAACCTGTTCCTGCGACCAGATGCCCGGCGTATCCGCGTAGCCGACGCCTTGCGGCGTGACCGACGTCGCTTCGCTGAGGATCAGGCCGGCGCTCGCGCGTTCGGCGTAGTAGCGCGCCATCAGCGCGTTCGGCACGCGAATTTCCTCGGCGCGCTGACGCGTGAGCGGCGCCATGATGATGCGGTTCGGCAGCGTGATATCGCCAATTTGCAGCGGATCGAAAAGAGTCGGCATAAGAGTTCACCTTTGGCGGCGGGCAGGGCCCGAGCCTCATAAAACTGCGTGAAAAAGGAAACGCGGCGATGCGAGTGCGGTACTCAGAGCGTGGTGTTCATGTATTCGAGAAACGCCTGAATAACCGGCTCGTTGCGTTTGAAAAACACCCATTGACCGACCCGTTTCGACGTGACGAGCCCCGCGCGCTGCAAAGCGGCGAGATGTGCCGACACAGTGGACTGCGACAGGCCGCAGCGCGCGTCGATCTTGCCCGCGCACACGCCGTGGTCGAGCGGCAGTTCCTGATCGGCAAAATGCGCTTGCGGCTCGCGCAGCCACCCGAGAATCTCCCGGCGGACCGGGTTGGCCAGCGCTTTGTGGATCGCGTCGAAATCGGGCGTCATGTGGATGGTTTCAGGTGGTTCGATAAGCCGCACGCGGTATCACGTGCACAACATGCATCGCTACAGAACGAATCATATATCGGATCTTCACGATATGGGTGAAAGCACTACTCTAAATGGGGCGATAGGTTTCGACAAGACAAAAAAGTTGAAACTTCGCGAAAAGCGAAGTTGTTCGGCCGGATTGCGGTGAACGCGCTCGTTTCGATTCGCATTGCAATAGGGCGAAACTCCTTTTGATCCAATCGCCCTCGCTCTCTCCGATTATCTCAATAATCGGATTTGGCCGATATTCTCGGCTAACGGTAGTCCATAACCTAGCGCTTATTCTTACTTGGGCGTGTCGTGCGAAAGGATTACATTTTGTCAGTCAGGTTTTCGGTGCGTTTGAAGCAATGTCATTCATGCCTACCCTGTTTATTCCGACTTTGAGGTTTTGGAACGATGCGGTTGCCGTATCTACGGAATACGTGCGCAATCGCTCGTACATTAAAGCGAGTCAGTTCGTACATTCCCACTTCAACTCCCCGGCGTCCGCCGTGTTGCTGTTCGGCATGGTTGCCTTGCTGGGTGCGTCGGCCTGGGTGGCGGTAACGGAGATGGTCGGTCGCGCGAACGCATCCGGCGCAATGCAACCGAGCCCGGCGTTGGACGTGGCTGTGTTGGCTCCGAAAAAGTTGGTTAGCAAGACCGCCAATAATCAGTTGTCCGACGCTGCATTGCTTGTCATGTCGGAGTCCTAGAGTGGTTCATCCGCAGGGCGGATCGAAGACTCTGCGCGATACCTTGGAGCGCGCCGGCGTGCCGATCGAAGTACGGGAGCAAACCAAGAGCATTTATGCCTGTCGGCTTGACCTTACCGCTCCGCGCAGAAGGGCGAAACTTTCATTTTCTCTTCGCGCTGGACGAGGCAACCATACAGGGTAAGGCTGTTCGGCATCGAAGTGATACATATAATTCGGGAAGGACAATTCAAAGTCGCCTTTATCCACCACCGCTTCGCCTAACAATTCGTTGATGAAATATCGAATCCCTAAGCAATATTCGGAGCGATGGCGCGTTGGGTATCGCGATAAGACCATCAAAAGCCGCACCAATTTGCAGATTTCGTAACACGTTCCGACCGAAGCCCGTGACGTTGTTTCCAACATGACATTCATTGGTGAGAATTCAACTCACATAGGAGAAGTTGCGATGAGGTACTCTTTTTTTCTGCGGCTGACTGCTTTGCTTGCCCTTGGGTCGTCGTCCATGTATGTGGAGCTGGCCTTGGCGCAGGAGCGCGAGGCTCCAGTCGTCGGCACGCGACCCGCGATGAGCGCGCTGACAGCGCAACCGGCCACACCCGCATCTGGAGCATCATCTGGCGCAGCGGCCGACAGCGACGTGCAAGGCTATGTCGCCGAACTGATCCAGATGATTCACGACGCGAAGCTGACGGAGTTGCGGACGACGTACAACGGTAGTTACGGCGCAACGCTCTTCTTCTATCCCCAGGAAATGACATACTACGTTGCGTTGTTTCAGGATCGCCACTTCTGGCGTGTTATCAAGTCGCAGGACGAGGCACGTGCCGAAGCAATCTATGCAGGCTTCGTGCAGCAGACTGCGCAATTGGCAGAAGTCGAAATTCGTCGCACGCAATTGGAAGCGCAAAACGCGTTTCTCAATCGAGGGCTCGCGCAGTCAGCGGACCGCGCGCGGCGTCTGCAGGCCGATCTGGACGTTGCCCGCACGCAGCAGGCGCAGGTCGACGATCGTCAGCGTCGAATGCAGGCCGAGGCCGCTGTACTGCGCGCGGAAAAGGTGCAAGCGCAGGCGCAATTGCGCGAACTGCAACGTCAGGTCGATACACTGCAAAGGCAGAATGAAGCCGGTTTGCCGGGCGCAAAATAGATCCGCCAGCAATCTTGCAAGCCCGCGCTCGATGGCTTCCTCCTCATGCTTGCTTCCGGGACCCGATACAACGAACACGAGGTATTTAGGACGTTTCTTATTATTTTGCTGAGTGTTTTGAGGAGTTGCCTGATCCTTCCTCAGCGTTAATAGGTCTAGGATCTATCTACGGTGCAGATTAAGGATGCGAGTGGCGATAGAGCGTGCGTTAGTACTTGCGACCGACCAGTGTCAGGTCTGTCCAAATCGGACCGAGGTGTGGGCTCTTCTTGCCGAGTGGTCTTATGCAGTTCATTGTTCCGCGTGCACGAGATTATGGGCAGGGTGAATCCATTGAGGATATCCGCACAGGCAGGGGCGTCGTAAGGTGATACCCGGAATCGATGGATGCGTAAAACTCCAGCTACGGCTTACCGCTAACACATTCGTTCCAAAAACGAACTTTGAATCATCAAATATAGCGCGCATTGCTAGGCATTTGAGACCACATTAGTGGATGGGTCTCGCGAACCACCGTTTCGACACACCTCCATGCGCTCATGAAATTTTGCCGTGAGGCGTTGCGAGAAAACCGATGTTGACGATTCCCCTTACTGCAGTCGAGGGCACGATGGCGTTGCCAAGTTCACGACCGTTTGCAAGCCTGCCCGCTTCTTTTGGACACGAATGGATGCCACTGCCTTCTCGCGTTAGTTTGCGTCCTGAGGTCATCGGATTCTATGGCGCGTTGTCACGAACGTTCTGTCTAAGTGCCGTAGCAATCAGATCGATGTGCCGGTGGGAGCAGCTGCGCCCTGAATCGAGCGCGCGCTTCCATGCCGATGTTGACTCACCAGCGGGCTTGGTCACTCCCGCGGCAAGTGCACCGAAACCAGCGTCCGGATGCATCGAGGCGCCGCACGGACAGCCCCGTTTAATACGCCGACGGGTAATCGCAGAGCGCGTAGTTGCAACGGGCGGAATAGTGCTCGCGGCATGGATTGCGCTGAGGGCCATGTCGGTTCCTCCCGCGCAGACCGTTGCAGGGGGTGATGTCACCCCTTTGGTGACTGTACCGTCGGCTCCCATTTCGGCGCAAATGGAGGCGTCGATACCGGTGAAAGGAAGTTCAGCCGCCCTTTCGCGCAACTACGGAAACGAAGCCGCGAGCAGGAATATTAGTTCCGCTAGAGAATCGGTATCTCAGCGTATTGGTGCAGTTACCGTTCGTCGGGGTAACGGCGGTGCGGCTCGCCCGGCAGTTCACCCCGCTGCGACATCAGCAGCAGGGCATCATTCACCGTCCTCGACGAAATGGGCCGCGGTCGATCACTATGCATCCGCCGCAACCGGGGTACGCCTGCTCCCAAGCGACGGCGTGCCGATTTCGTCATGGGCGGTGCGAGCGGACGACTCTGGCTGGATGGATAAAATGCAACATCGTCGTATCACGGATGTGCCTGGGCGATTCGCCGGGTAAGCATGGGTCATTGAGTTGATGATGTAGACAACCCACTCCTCGTGCGCTGCGCGTCGGCAATGGAAACGAGAAGAACATCATGAGATGTACGGTTCGGTCCATGACAAGCTCATTGTTGAGGTGAATACAAGTGCTGTCATGTCGCCGCGGAAGTAGTCGGCAACTTTTCGCAATCAGGCGGCGCCTTCACTCGCAGAAGCATTGAATTCGATTGGCAATGCAGGCGTTCTGTCCGTGACTGGCGACGAGCCGGCCGGCGTCATCCGCCACTGAATGGAGGCGAGCGCGTTGTCAGATGGAGCCGAGATACAACGTGGTGCGTAGCCCCTCTCGCATTGACGTTCCAATCAAAAAATGTCCGAAAACCGATCGGACCAGCGAGGCTCACTTATCCATGGTGTAACGACGCGCTCTTGTCCGAGGCCTCGGCTAAGACACCGCCCTATTGAAAGACGGCTAATAGGAATGGGCCCATTTCGTTTCTACATATTTTAAGACGTGCCCTGTTTTTGCAGTTGGATTGAATCCGTAAAATTCTGGTTGATGTCATCGCTTCACGCTCGGATGGGCCAGCGGCGCAGCGAACGGATGTTTGGGATGCAATCTAACGCCTTCTCTGACATGCGAATGGCAACATTGCGAACTTGCGAAATTGAGTCAGCGAAATCGCCGATTGTCTACATCTGAGCACAGAGGCAATCGAATCGCGGAAAAATGCGTAGATCTACAAACTTGGTACCTATGGGATGGCGACTTGGTGCGCTACGGAATAGAGAAAAGATTCTGTCCGGAACCTGTGTCTTACTGCGGCGCGTCAAATCGGGACGATGCATGAATTTCCCGATTTTTAATGCGAATTAAAGGCAAATTCATTTACGTGGCCCGAGAATCAAGTTTTATAGATGATCGAATGTTATAAACCTCCGTTGGGTTCGATGAAGTTGCAATTTTTGCAGCCGGGGAAAACCACGAGTGAGAAAAAGTGATGAAACAAGACAGATTCGCAAGCATAAGAGAATTGCTAATCAGGTTCGCGAAACTTTCCCGGCGTCAGCAGAGTGATTTTCTGTCCACCGTAACCGATTTCATGTTCGAGTCGCCAAAATCAAAAAAGCAGATGCTTCTTGAATGGGAAAGACAGTCCATCTGCCGGGACTCGCGATTGGTTGGAAAAAACGGAGATTAGCAAACGCTGTTCGCGGTTGTGCTCGATACAGTCGGGCCAAAGGCAGGTGCGCCGATGTGGTTCGTCAAGCGAAATGTGCTGACCCGGGGCCGAATAGAGCCAGTGCGCAGCACGGCGAACAGGACGTTGCAGCCTTGCCGTGCCGGCGCGAGGGGGGCGTTGCTTTGGCGCTGGGCCGGAGCGATCTTGCTGCCGTAACACGTTCGATAGACAGATCTCGCAAGACCGCGAAGGCGCACAGGAGCAAGGCGCACTTGGGTATTCTTGCTGCCTCGTCTGGACAGACGCCGCCGATCGAAGAGCCTGAATCTTAGGTAACTGGCGCGAAGTCAGCAAAGTTGGCCATCGTCAATTCGTCTCGCTCACCAGCAGCGATGGATAGCGCACCCCGGGTCTCGCGACGCTAAGGGCTGGGCCCGCTGCGAAACCGGCAAAGCATATGTCCTGTCGAACACGCCCCCAGAGCTTTTCCTCCTACGCGTCGCGTTGCGCACAGCAATCCTGCCCCGGTGCGCGGGTCCGTCAAGGCAATCGTTCTCAACCGTCTACCGCGGATCTCGGCGCGCGGCAAGTTCAGATCAACCGGTAGCTCACACAATAGAACGCCGACAGCGACGAAGATGTCCGCCGCATGCCCTGACAGTTGCCGCCTCCATTTCGCGATCTGGTTCTGACGCACATCAAGCTGCTACTCCCGCTCGACCAGTGTCTGCGCCCCTTTGACCGTTCCGCTTCGAATGCCGCAATCGTGTTCGTCGGGTCTTCTTTGTCATCTTCCAGGTCTTGGTGCCGACGTTGTCTCGGGGTTCACAGCTGGGGAATTCCATCTATCGAGCTCTGCGAAGTGTTGGTGGAAATTTTTGTGCCTTTTTAATTGATTTTCCATTGCGGGAAAGTCTCGCGATCAGCGGATGAGTAATTTATCGACAGAGATCTCGTTGCGGCTTTGTCCTATGTTCAATTTGGCGACTTTAGGACGAGGCTGATTATATTCGTTGCGCAATAAAAATAAGATTATCTGGGATTTCGGCTAGGAACAAGTCGGTTTATTTCCTGCGTCATTGATAATTTTTTGATGATTTCGGCATGTCGATTTCACATTTACAGGCATCGCGACTGTGATGCAGGCCTGAATAGCGCTTTGCGCTTATCGGAAAGTAAATTCGTAAATAAGTGACAAATTTCAGTGCTGAAGGAAATTAAGTTTTTTATCACGGTGGTCAAAGGTGCGGACGGTGAACGCGGACGGCGCCGGCTTGGCGCCGAACTAAAACGCGAGCGGCACGACGGTCATCAACTTGGGTGACGCGGTCGCCACATAGCCGCATACGTGAATCTATTTTTTTGAACTGGAGAATATTGATGAACAAGTCGTACAGGAGTATTTGGTGCGAGAAGACCGGCACTTTCGTTGCCGCGGCCGAGACCAGTCGGGCAAAAGGCAAGAAGCCTTCGTCGGGCGTCGTCGCCACCGCGATTGTGTCTGCTGTGGGCGTGGCCGCATTCATGGCGCCGCAGATGGCGCTGGCGTTGACCCATGGCTCGAGCTTGGTCCTGTGTAACCAGTCTGCAAACTCAGGGGGGGGCTATAGTTGGGGGCCGGGCGGCACAAGCAAGCAAGTCGGTTGTGGTCCTGGCTCTAATCCCTTCGGTGATGGCACCCAGTCTTTCCAGCTCGGCAATGCCGGCAACGACAGCGGCGCCGCTAACGGTGAAGCGCAGACCGCCTATGTCGCAGGATTCTCCGATGGCACCCTGGTGCTGGGTGGGACCAACGGCGTCCACGTGCGTGCCGAAATGGATCTCGACAATCACACAATAACGAATCTCAAGCAAGGCGCAGTGTCGGCGACCAGTAAGGACGCGATAAATGGCTCGCAGCTGTACGCGACGAACCAGTCGATCGCCAACCTGGATGACCGGGTGACGAACGTGTACGAGAAGGGCACGAAGTACTTCCACGCGAATTCGACGGGTACGGATTCGTCGGCGACGGCTCAGGACGCGGTGGCGATCGGTGTGGGCACGGTGTCGGCAGGCGACTACGCCACGGCGGCTGGTCCTTACGCTAAGGCATCAGAATTCGGTGCCACGGCGCTTGGTAATGTGGCTAAAGCGCTTGGATCCAAGTCCACGGCGATTGGTTTTAACACGAATGCGACAGGCGCCGCCGCCGTGGCGCTTGGTGATACGGCAGGCGCGACAG